>CAMNGN010000018.1 GCA_946538475.1 uncultured Blautia sp. | reverse complement strand
ATACGAATTTTATGTTGACAGAATTATAACATTTATTCTCCGGGTTTGCAATATTTACAAGGCGGGTGGAACAGGGGACGGTTCTTCGTTCCAAGTGCCGAACATGTTTAATTAAGCTAAATAACTTGAGCACTTGGAACGAAGAACCGTCCCCTGTTCCACAATATTTACAAGACAGAGGGCGATCCCTCGTGTTATAATACTTTTTAGTGATGAAAATTCCGAAAGGACATGTGCAGACTATGGACAGAGGAAGCTACAAAGCAGATGAGTATGTGCTGGTCGTCGGTGGGGTCAATATCGATATCGGGGGACAGCCTTTTGGACGGCTGGAGCCGAAGACCTCCAACCCCGGTGTGATCAGGACCGCGCTGGGAGGGGTGGGGCGAAACATCGCGCATAACCTGAGCCTCCTGGGGAAAAAGGTGGTTTTTCTGACCGCGTTCGGAGATGACATTTATGCGGGACAGATCGAGGGAAGCTGCGCACGTCTGGGCATTGACATCAGCCATGCCAGGATCGTGCCGGGAGGAAAAACCTCCGCATACCTTTTTTTGAACGATGAGCAGGGAGATATGGAAACGGCGGTCTCGGACATGCAGATCTGTGAGCAGATCACACCTGCGTATCTGGAGGAGAATCTTCCGCTGATCGAGAATGCCGCGGTTATTGCGGCTGACACGAATATCCCCGAGGAATCTCTGGCCTATCTTACCGAACATGCGGACGCGCCGGTGTTTGTCGATCCGGTTTCCGTCGCAAAGGCGGAAAAACTGAGGGGAGTACTTTCGCGTATTCACACCCTCAAGCCGAACCTCACGGAGGCGGCAGCTTTGACAAGAGTGTCGATCACGGGAAAGGAATCCTCGCATGAAGCGGCAGAAAAGCTTATAGAGACAGGCGTAAAGAGAGTGTTCCTTTCTATGGGAGACAAAGGCGTTCTCGCGGCAGATGCATCGGGGCTTCGAAGATATGAGGGAGCCCGGGCAACGGTGAGGAACACGACCGGTGCGGGAGATTCTTTTATGGCTGGCCTGATCTATTCCTATATGGAAGGATTTTCCATGGAGCAGACGTGCCTTTTCGCGTCGGGATGTGCGGCGATGACAATTGAAGCAGAAGAAACGATCAACTCGGAGCTGTCTGCAGAGGCAGTGACGGAATTTATAAGGAGGATACTGTAATGAATCAATATCTTGATGTTAAACCGGAAGTAGCAGAAGCCATTGCAGACGGAAAGCCCGTGGTGGCACTGGAATCGACGATCATATCCCACGGCATGCCGTACCCGCAGAATGTGGAGACAGCTTTAAATGTGGAGCGGATCATCCGGGAGGCAGGTGCGGTCCCCGCGACTATCGCCATCATCGGCGGCAGGCTGAAAGCGGGCCTCACTCCCGAAGAGATCGAGTACTTTGGTAAAAAAGGAACAGCGATCGCCAAGGCATCCCGCCGTGACCTGGCTGTACTTTGTGCCCGCGGGGAGGATGGCGCCACGACGGTGACGACCACCATGATGATCGCCTATATGGCGGGTATTCGTCTGTTTGCCACAGGCGGCATAGGCGGAGTGCACCGCGGCGCGGAGACGACCATGGATATTTCGGCCGACCTTGAAGAACTGGCAAAGACGCCGGTGATGGTAGTCTGCGCCGGAGCCAAGGCTATCCTTGACCTGAAACTGACACTCGAGTATCTGGAGACCCACGGTGTTCCTGTGATCGGCTATGGAACGGAGGAACTGCCGGCATTTTACAGCCGCAAGTCGGGACTCGGTGTGGACTATCGGATGGACACACCGCAGGAGATCGCGGCAGCCTTCAAAGCACAGAACGATCTGGGACTCGGCGGCGGAATGCTGGTGACCAATCCGATCCCCGAGGAGTATTCGATGGATCCCGATGTGATCGGAAAAGCGATCGATGAGGCAATCGAAGAGATGGACAGGCTGGGGATCCACGGCAAAGAATGTACACCGTTCCTGCTGGCAAAGATCAAGGATATCACAGGCGGAGACAGCCTGGATTCCAACATTCAGCTGGTCTATAACAATGCTCGTCTTGCGGCGGAGATCGCGGCGGCATACTGTAAAATGTAAGAAGTCCGCCGTTAATATTTTGATCATAAAGAAAGAGAGAATGATAAGATTATGAAAGGCCTGGTACGCATCGCTTCAGCTGTGCCTCGTGTCCACATAGGGAATGTGGCGGCGAATATCGAAGAACATAAAAAACTTTTGCATATGGCAAAGGAGCGGCATGCTTCCCTCACGGTTTTTCCGGAGCTGTCGCTCACGGGATATACCTGTGCGGATCTTTTCTTCCAGCAGACACTGCAGGAGGATGCAGAGGCAGGGATCGCCGCGCTTTGCGAAGAATGCCCGGCGGATATGACTGTGGTTGCGGGCGCGCCGGTGAAGATCGGAGGAAGTCTGTACAACTGTGCCGTGGTGATCGCGGACGGAAAGGTATGCGGTATCGTTCCGAAGACATATCTTCCGAACACCAACGAGTTTTACGAGAAACGCTGGTTTGAGAGCGGCAGAAACACATCCGCCTCTACGGCATGCAGATACGCGGCGCCCTTCGGAAGCCTGCGCTTTGTGAGTGCCGACGGGGTCAGCTTTGGCATGGAGATCTGCGAGGATCTCTGGTCCCCGCTTCCACCTTCGATGCTCCTTTCCCTTGCAGGATGTGATATCATCCTCAACCTTTCCGCGTCCAACGAGCTGATCGCAAAGAGAGAATACCGGCAGGAGCTGATCGGGCAGCAGAGCGCAAGATGCCTCTGCGGCTACGTCTATGTCTCGGCGGGAAAATCGGAATCGACGACGGACCTCATCTTTTCGGGCCATTCTCTCACCGCCTCGTGCGGAAGGATCCTGAAGGAAAATGAAAGATATCTGGAAGACGATTATGTGATGATCTGCGATATCGACATCGAAAAGATCCGCGCAGACAGGGTAAAAAGCGCAAGCTTCAGAGATGCCGAAGGATTCTGGAAGGAAAAAACGGAGGATGTGCGAGAAGTCTGCACAGGAACATCGATGCTTCTTTCTGACACGGTGCAGCCCGAGATCAAAGTGCCCGCACACCCGTTTATCCCTTCGGATGAACGCACCAGAGCAGCGCGCTGCGAGCAGATCTTTGAAATGCAGGCGTCCGCCCTGGCAAAACGGCTTTCGGTGACGGGAGGAAAGCTTACGGTCGGCATCTCCGGCGGGCTCGATTCGACGCTCGCACTGCTGGCCGCATGCAAGGCTGTCGACATGATGGGGCTGCCCAGACAGAACATTCTGGCGGTCACGCTGCCGTGCTTCGGGACGACCGACAGAACCCATGACAATGCCTGGGAACTCATGCGTGCTCTTGGCGTCACCGCAAAAGAAGTGAACATCCGTGAGGCGGTGCGCGTTCACCTGAGAGATATCGGCCACGATGAGTCCGATCATTCGGTCACTTACGAAAATGCCCAGGCGAGGGAGAGGACCCAGGTGCTCATGGACCTGGCGAACGACTTTGGCGGCATAGTCCTGGGAACCGGAGACCTGAGCGAGATAGCTCTCGGGTGGTGTACGTACAATGCGGACCATATGAGCATGTACGGGGTGAACTGCGGGATTCCCAAGACGCTGGTGCGCTGGATCATCCAGACGACCGCGGATATGGAGATCTTTGCGAAAGCACGGGAGGTGCTCCTTGACATTCTGGACACCCCGATCTCGCCCGAACTGCTTCCGCCCGATGAAAAGGGGAATATTCTGCAGCAGACCGAGGATCTGGTAGGACCCTATGAGCTTCACGATTTCTTCCTTTATTATGCGATCCGTTACGGCTTCAGGCCGAAGAAGGTATACGAGCTTTGCCGCATCGCCTTTGACGGTGTGTATGAAGATGAAGTGATCAAAAAGTGGATCAAAAACTTTTACCGGCGGTTCTTCAACCAGCAGTTCAAGAGGAGCTGCATGCCCGACGGGGTCAAGATCGGTTCGATCGCGCTGAGCCCGAGAGGAGACTGGAGAATGCCCTCCGATGCAGAAAATGCAGCCTGGATGCGTGAATGTGAAGAGCTTTGATCACTGAAGCAGCGGATATTATGAGCAGTTGCAAGGCATCATTATAAATGCTAAAATGATGTTTGCTGATTTTTCCTTTACCATATTATTAACATAAGGAGCCACCCTATGCAGCGTGTCGTTTCTGTGATCATACCTTTTTTATATAATGAAGATATTTACGGAAGATGCCTGAACAGTCTACGCGAGCAGACGTACCGTGATGTTCAGATCATCTGTGTCTGTGAGGATCTTGAAAATGATATTGCGCAGTATCTGAAGATGCTTAAAAAGCATGATATGAGGATCCTGGTTGTCGAAAGAAAGACGGAAGAGGTGCACAACGCAGGTCTTTTCCGGGCAGTGGGAGAGTATGCCCTGTTTTTAAACCCTGAGGACTATTGTGAACCCGATATGCTGGAGAATGTGGTCCGTGTCATGCAGAAGGACCGGGCGGACTTTGTCGTGTTCCGTGCGGGGCTGTACACGGAAGGGAGTTTTAAGGCGACAGCAATACGGGAGAAGGACCTTCCGCCATACACGCCGTTTTCGAGCAGAAGTATTACCGGTGACATATCCACGGTATTCAGCAGCTTTTTGCAGGATAAGCTGTATTCCCGGGAGTTTCTGCTCCTGAATAATCTTAAATTTGACAAGAGGAGTGCAGACAGTGTACAGGATTTTATGCAGGAAGCGCTTTGTGCTTCCCGCAGGATCACTTACATGGAGGACGTGCTTGTACAAATAGGCAGGCATGGGGAAGAAGCAGAAGAATGCGGCGCGGAAGACCGTCCGCCCGAACTGTCGGTGGTGATCCCGGTCCACAATGCGGAGAGATTTATCGGACAGTGCCTGGACAGCGTCCTTGAGAACAGCGACATCGGTTTGGAAGTCATCTGTGTGGATGACTGTTCTACGGACAGTACGCCCGAAATCCTTCGGGACTATGCCGAAAAATATGAGAACGTAGTCGTTTTGAACAATGAGACGAACATGTACGCCGGAGCATCCCGCAACAGAGGTCTTCTTGCGGCCCGAGGCAAATATGTTCACTTCCTGGACTCCGATGATATCGTGATACCGGGGGCTTACCGGAAGCTTTTTGATATCGCGGAAGAGAATGACCTTGACTGGATCAAAACGACGGCGCGCGCGTTCAGCGAGGAGGACGGATCGGAGGTCAGAAATCCCCGGTATGAGATGAAGCTCCTTGATCACGGATACGACGGAAAGCTGCTGGATTTTGAGCAGTCACCGGGAAAATTTCTTATGGGGATGTCTCTGGTACCGTGGAACGCGATCTACAAACGCAGCTTCCTGATAGATAATGACATTCGTTTTAATCATCTGTACTGTGTGAACGACAGGTCTTTCTTTGCAGAAACCTGCGTCAAAGGCAGCAGGATGATGATCGCACGCATCGATATCGTAAGGCATCGTACGAACGTGGGGACATCTCTGGCCGCAAAGCGGCTTGAACATTTTGACTGTCAGTTTGAATCTTATAAACTCATGAAGCAGATATGTGATGTGAATCATGTGAGCGAAAGGGTAAGATTCAGGATCCTTGATTCGGAGATGTACGATCTGATCAACTGGTATCTTAAAATGCCGGAGGACAGCGGGCTCAAAGAAAAATGCAGGCAGGATCTGCACGATTTTATAGCGGAAAATGTGGATTTAACTCTTTTTGAAGAGCATGAGCGAGACAGCCTGTGGATAAAAAAATACCGTGAGCTGACAGAGACAGGAGAAGAAAAAAATGGTTAAAGTTTCAGTGATCGTTCCGGTTCTCGGCGCGGATGAACATTTAGACGAATGCCTGCAGAGCATAAGGCGCCAGACGCTGAGAGACATCGAGATCATCTGTATGTACTGCAGCAGGGATCATTCACGCTACTATAAAATGTTTAAGCAGTATATGCATGAAGATGAGAGAATATTTGGCATTGAAATTGCCGAAGCGGACTGCGGCAGGGCACTGAATATCGGAGTGGAAAACGCTGTCGGCGAGCATATAGGATTCATGTTTCCGGACGATTATGCGGCGCCTGACTTTTACAAGAACTGTTATCTTGCCGCGGAGGAGAAAGAGGCGGATTTTGTAAGATCGGATTACTATCGCGTCCTCGATGAAAAATCGGGGGATGTGCGGCATATCTACAGCCGGATCTCGGAGGATCCGGCCGATTACAACAGAGTGTTCGATCCGCAGGAAGAAAAACATGCGCTGTATTTTCTGCCCGATATTTACTGCGGCATTTACCGCAGGGCATTTCTGCGGGACTTTGATATCCGCTTTAATGAGAAAGCGGGAGAATCTCTGCGGAGCGAAGGATTTTTCTTCCAGACGACGGTTTTCGGAAAACGGGCGATGCTTCTCGATAAAGCCGGATATTTCAGGCGTGTGAGCGACGAGAACTCTGCGGTCGACGATCCGCAAAAGGTCTATGCGTTCGATATCGAATATGATTTCATCCGCGACGTGCTGATGGACCACCCCGGTGTATGGGGAAAAGTGAACCGCATTTACTGGAAAAAGAGATTTATCGACACACTGGCATCACTGGACAAGGTTTCGCCGGAGTACAAAAAGGAATACTGCCGCAATATGTCGCGCGAGCTTAATGCCGCGCAGAAGGACGGCCTGATCCGCTATGAAGATTACGGTGAAAAATACTGGCCGCAGATGCTGATGATCCTCAAGGATCCCGATACATTTGCCGCATCGGCGATGGGGCTTGTCGAGATCCCCAAACTGCAGGAGGATTATGTCGTTGATATGGCAAAATTAAAGAGGGACAGCAAAAGACTGCAGGATGTTCTGAACTCCAATTCCTATAAGCTGGGATTTGCACTGACGCAGTTCCCGCGCAAAGTGAAGGAACGCCTCAAAAACAGGCTGAAGTGAGTCGGAGTTTTAAGCAATAAGAAGTAGATAAGAGAGGCAGCTGACAGATGGAAAATATGCCGGAAAACAAAAATCGTATTATTGTAGAATCACCTTCTGTAAAAAACCGGCTGGTGACCTACCGGTATAAAGTGACGGGGCCGTGGAGCGAATATTTCGGAACGGAGGAATACTCTGCAAGATATTCCTTTTTTACGGAGAGCATCCCGTTTGAGACGCTCCTGGTACCTTTTGCGGGGGCTGTTCTTCCCTGGGCATGGCTTGTGGGAGCCGAAGTTCAGCTCGAATTCTGCGATCTGGAATTTCTCTCTTTTGCCGAATGCCTTAAGAAGGGATTTGCACAAAAACACCCCGGAACATTCGGAGACAGCTCCGTGATCTGTGTGCACGAACATTCGAACATGAGAAAGGATCCGGAAGGTGCTCTTCTTATATATGAAGGGGAAGAAGATCCCGAAGAGGTGATAAAAGCGGTCGCACAGGAAAAACCGGCGATCGCGTCGATCCGCGGAACAAAAATTCCGCTCAGCGATAAGGTGCGGACAAAAGAAGCCGCCGCCCGGGCAGAGGCGATCGCCGCAAAGCTCGGGACACAGATGGTCTTTTGCCTGGCATCCGGGAACGGGATCGTGGATAAAGACAAGGTACCGGAATTCGCAAAAATGGCCGATGCGGATAAGCGTGCGTTTGAGGAGCTTTGCGGGATGCTGGCATCCGTTTCGCTCACCGCACCGCAGGTCCACAAGCTGAAAGCCGCAACACTTATGATCCCCGGCCTAAGTGAGGAACTCGCGTCTATCCTGCCTGCAGAGCAGCGTGTTCTGTCATTCACGCATGCAGTGGCCTGCCGTGAAAGCAGTGCCGCGACTGCAGAAGAGGAAAGCGCAGACAATATTAATAATGAAGAAAAAAACTCTCCGCTTGAGAACGAGCCGTGTGTCTCGGTGGTGATCCCGGCCTACAACGAGGAACGCTATCTGAAAGAATGCCTGGACAGTGTGCTTGCGCAGACCTACAGCAATCTGGAGATCATCTGCGTGGACGACGGTTCTGTCGACAAAACCCCGGAGATCCTCGCGGACTATGCCTCCGCCGACAAAAGGATCCGTGTGATCAGGCAGGAGAACAGCGGCCTTTCGGTTAGCCGAAACCGCGGGATCGAAGCGGCGCAGGGAAAATATCTGTATTTTCTGGACAGTGACGATTACATTCTTCCCGACCATCTTGAAAAACTGATATCCGTCATGGAAAGGGACGACCTTGACCTGTGCGTGTTTAATCTGAGGCCGTTTGTCTCGCCCGATGCCGACAGTGAGCAGCTGAAGGAGACTTATGACAGGTACGAGGATTATTACAAAAGGGCCCGGAAATATGAAGGCGTCTGTACCGGCGCAGAGCTGATGAAAAAGATGACTGCAGCCGGAGAATATCTGGTGCAGGCGTGCGGGTACATTTCAAAAACGGAATATGTAAAGAAATCGGGGAATCTGTTCCTTGCCGGAATCCTCCATGAGGATCATCTCTTTACATTCTGCAATTTCCTCGGAGCAGAGAGAGCTGCTTTCTGTCCCGATGTATATTATCAGAGAAGGCTCGCCGCGGGTTCGATCATGACCTCGGCCGTGACATTCCGCAATGTGGAAGGGCTGTTCAAGTGCTTCCTGGGGATGAACCGGTACATGGAAAACATGGAGGCGGATGAAGAAAAAGAAAAGATCGCCGCGTCTGTGGCGACGGCACTCCTGAACACGGTGAGATCGAGATACTCGTCTCTCGATTCTCCGGAGGAGAAGAAAAAATATGAGAAACTGTCTCCGCAGGAAAAAATGATGTTCCATGCCCTGGTGGTAGAAAACCGGGCAGTGCGGGTAACATATCTGGAACGGGAGAATGCGGAATACAGCAGCGAAATCCTGGCGCTGAAGAATGAGACGAGGGCGTATGCCGCAGAAAACAGGGGGCTCGCGGCACAGAACACCAAGCTTGTGGATGCCGGTGCAAAGGCTGTGACCGCAAACGAAAAGCTCAGGGACGAAAATAGAAAGCTCCGGGATGAAAAGTCCGACCTCAGATCGGAAAAAGACCGGCTGAAGAAGTGGTCCGAAGAGCTGGATAAGAATAAGAAGGAGCTCGAAAAAAAGAAGACCGATCTGGAAGCGCAGTATAAGGAACTCAAAGAGAAAAGAACAGGTCTGGAAACGCAGAAGAAAGAACTCGAAAAGAGAAAGAAAGATCTGGAGACAGAGAACAAAAACCTTAAGCACGACCTGAACGATATCCGTTCCGGTTTTCTTTACAGAGCTTTGCATAAAATCAAACTCATGTGATGCCCTAAAAGGGGTTTTCCTTGACAAAACAGGGAGAGTATGTTATATCTTTTGCACTGCCTCAAACGGCTTTTTGCATTAAAGAGACATAAAAAAGGGGAATATAAAAACTATGATCGCACGCTTCGTAAATGATATGAAGAAATATTTCTCATACGCCAAGTATTCGGCCAAATCGGATCTGAAGTCCGAAGTGGCCAGTTCATACCTCAACTGGCTCTGGTGGATCCTCGACCCGGTGCTGTTTATGCTGGTGTATACGTTTATCGCTGTTATCGTCTTTAAGAGTAAGGTACAGTATTTTCCGGTATTCGTGTTCATCGGCCTTACCCTCTGGAATTTCTTCAGCAAAAATATTCAGGGAAGCGTAAAAATGGTGAGGCAGAACAGCAGCATCGTTTCCAAGGTATATATTCCCAAGTATATCCTGGTCCTCGAAAAAATGCTGGTGAACGGGTTCAAGATGATGGTCTCGTTTGTCCTGGTAGTGATCATGATGCTGCTTTACCGGGTGCCGGTAAACCGGAATGTTCTGTATATGATCCCTATCTTTGTCATCCTTGTGACTACAACTTTCGGGATCAGCTGCATAGTCCTCCACTTCGGTGTTTTTGTGGACGACCTTTTTAATGTGGTTCAGGTCTTACTGAGACTTATATTTTACATGTCAGGTATCTTTTACTCGATAGACGGCAGACTGGATGAGCCGCTCAGAAGCGTTCTTCTGTACTGCAATCCGGCGTCCATGCTGATCAAATCGGCCCGTGACAGTATGCTTTACGCAACGACCCCAAATCTCAAAATGCTGGCGATCTGGGGAGCAGCATCCGTAGTGATGTGCATTATCGGTGTGAAGCTGATATACAGTTACGAAAACAGCTATGTGAAAGTTATGTAAGCAGGTGCTAAAGATATGGAAAACAATATAGCATTAGAGGTAAAGGATCTCAGAATACGTTACAAATGTCTGAACACGTTTTCGATCCGTCAAAGCCTTTTCCGCCTGCAGAAGGCAGAAGAGATCGTATTCGAGGCAGTGAGAGGCGTTTCCTTTTCGGTACCCAAAGGCGAGATCCTGGGGATCGTAGGCAAAAACGGCAGCGGAAAGTCCACCATGCTGAGGGCTGTGGCCGGAATCTTTTCGCCCGATGAAGGCACGATCGACCTGCACGGAAACAGTGTTTCGCTGCTTTCCATCGGCGTCGGCTTCCAGAGAGAACTGACCGGCAGAGAGAATATCGTTCTTTCCGGAATGCTGCTCGGATTCTCGGAAGAGGCGGTCCGCGCAAAGATGGACGAGATCATCGAATTTGCGGGACTCGGCGAGTTTATCGACATGCCGGTAAGGACTTATTCGAGCGGTATGCATTCCAAACTGGCCTTTTCCATCACGGCCATCCTGGAAGCGGATATCATGCTGATCGATGAAGTGCTGAGCGTCGGTGATGCAAAGTTCAAGAAAAAGAGTTACAATAAGATGAAGCAGCTGATCAGTGATTCGGACAGGACGGTTCTTATTGTTTCGCACATGTCCGAGACTTTGCAGGAGCTCTGCACCAGCGTGCTCTGGCTCCATGACGGCGAGGTCAGAATGATCGGAAAACCGGAAGAAGTTCTGCCTGTTTATGAAGAATTTATGAGCTGATGGAAAAAGAAAAAGTTCTGTCGGTGGTGATACCGGCATATAATGCGGAAAAATATATCAGGACCGCGCTCGACTCCTTCTGCATCGATGAATTTATGGATGATTTTGAAGTGATCGTCGTGAACGATGGATCTACGGATAAAACCGGGGCAGTGGCACAGGAGTTCTGTGTCAGATTCCCCGGCACTTTCCGTTTGATCAATAAACCCAACGGAGGGCACGGATCGGGCATAAACTGCGGCATAAAGGTGGCCCGCGGCAGATACTTTAAGGTGGTGGACTCGGACGACTGGGTGGACAAAAAGGCGTTCGCCAATCTGATCCGCTATCTGAGGGAGGCGGAGTCCGATATCGTCTGGTCCGGTTTTTACTGGGTGTACGACCGCGGTGATGCCTCTGCAGGCAGGATGAAAAAGAAGGCGGAGATAGAGATCCCCTTCATGGGCGTGGAATATAAAAAGCTCTACACTTTTGACGAGGTCGCCGAGAAGATATATATAAAGATGCACAATATGACGATCCGCACGTCTATCCTCAGGGAGCATAACGTGCGCATCGACGAGCATTGCTATTATGTGGACACGGAGTTCATCCTCTACCCCATCCCTTATGTGAAAACGATCGCTTTTCTCAGGGATTTTGTGTATATGTACCGGATAGGTGTGTCGGGGCAGAGCATGAGCAGAGAGAAGATGCGGCAGAACGAACAGAGTGTGAACCGCGTGCTGCATTCTCTGTTCCGGATGTACCGCGGACTCGGCAGCAGTGAGCCGGTCTCTCCCGAGACACTTTGCTATATCGAAAATCTGATCGCCCGGGTCGTCGCGGGAAAATATCGTATCATGCTCTGTGGGGAGCTGTCGGAGAATACGTGTGCACGGATGAAAAGATTTGACGATATGCTGAAGAGAAAATATCCCCGGATATACAGGGCAAATATCAATAAAGCGGTAAAAGTTCTGCGCAGGAGCGAATTCAGATTATATGCTTCTGCATCTGTACTCTGTAAACTGGCTTATCATTAAATGGGAATGAAAAATGTATAAAGTATCTGTCATTGTACCGGTTTATAATGTAGAAAAATATTTGCGGCAGGCGCTGGACAGTATTTGCGGACAATCGCTTAAGGATATCGAGATCGTCTGTGTGAATGACGGGTCCACCGACGGTTCGCTCGAAATACTGAAGGAATACAGCAGCAAGGACGACAGAGTCGTTGTGCTCTCACAGGAAAACGGCGGCTACGGTAAGGCCATGAACAGAGGGCTCACGGCGGCGCGCGGTGAGTATATAGGGATCGTTGAGCCCGACGATTATATCGACCCCGACATGTATAAAGATCTGTACATGCTTGCTTCTTATCATGATCTGGATATGGTCAAGGCGGATTTTTACCGCTTCCGCACAGGCGAGTCGGGAGAAGAAGTGCTTGAGTACGACGCGCTGGACAAACGGGGCGGCGGTTATAACATCGTCTTCAATCCGTCCAAAGAGCCCGAGAGGATCCGTTACCAGATGAACACCTGGACGGGAATCTACCGCAGGGAGATGATCGAAAAGCATCACATCCGGCACAATGAGACCCCGGGTGCTTCTTTCCAGGACAACGGCTTCTTTTTCCAGACCTTTGTCTTTGCAGAGCGGGCGATGATCGTCGACAAGCCGTATTATAAAAACAGAAGAGACAACCCCAATTCTTCGGTGAAGAACAAGGGGAAGGTCTATTGTATGAATATCGAATACGATTTTATCCGCGATTTTCTCAAGGAAGATCCGGAGAGGTGGGATCGATTCAAGTACATGTACTGGTGGAAAAAATACCACACCTACATGTTCACCTATGATCGTATTCACGAGAAATATAAAAAAGAGTACCTGCGGCGGATGAGCCGTGAATACCGATGGGCCAGGATCCAAAATGAGCTCAGCACGGATGTGTTCACCGACCTGGAGTGGAAAAAAGTCAACTCGCTCATCTCCAACGCGGACGGCTTCGGAAAAGCGCTGAAGAGCGCAGGAGTCGCCAGATTTATCAAGCCGCTGGTGCCGGAGTGGGCTAAAAAAATGATATTCAGGGTTCTTTCGATGAGGAAGTAAACTATGCAAAATCCAAAAGTATCCGTTATTATCCCTGTTTACAACAGTTCGGAATATATCAGACATTGTCTGGACAGTCTTTTATCCCAGACGCTTCAGGACATAGAGATCCTTTGTGTCGATGACGGTTCCACCGACGATTCTCTTTCCATCCTTGAGGAGTACAGCCGAAAGGACCAAAGAGTCCGCGTGCTGACGCAGGAGAATGCCGGAGCCGGCGCCGCCAGAAACCATGGCCTCAGAGAGGCGAGAGGAAAATATCTGTCCTTCCTGGATTCGGACGACTATTTCGAGCCCGACATGCTCGAGAAGGCGAGGAAGTACATCATCCACTATAAGGCGGATTTTGTGGTGTTCGGCTGTGACCAGTATTACATGGACACGAAGGAATATATCAGAAATCCCTGGGTCGTGCGCAAGGAGGATCTTCCTCCGTATATGCCCTTTAAGTACAGGGAGCTGACAGGAAACGTGTTCAAGACCTTTGTGGGATGGGCCTGGGACAAGCTGTACCGCAAGGACTTTGTCCTTGCGCATAACCTTTGGTTCCAGGAGCAGAGGACCAGCAACGATATGTATTTTGTGTTCAGCGCGCTTGTGCTGGCAAAACGTATAGCGTACTGCGACAAAGTGCTCATTCATCAGAGAAGGGGCACCGGCAAATCGCTTTCCGTCACGCGTGAGCAGTCGTGGGGCTGTTTCTACGATGCTCTGCTTGCGCTGAGGCAGAGGCTGCAGGACGAAGGCATCTATTGGGAGCTGGAGCGGGACTATATCAACTATGCTCTTCATTTTTCCCTCTGGAATCTGAAGACGCTGGCTGAGCCTACGAAGACTATCCTTAATGACAAGCTCTGTAACGAGTGGTTTGATGAGCTGGGGATTACCGGGAAGCCGGATGAGTATTTTTACAATAAAGAGGAGTACAGGACTTATCTGGATATTATAAAATAGGAGATGTGGGTCAATGGGGACGTTTCTCTTTGGCCCATTTTTGCATGCAAAAATGGGCCAAAGAGAAACGTCCCCATTGACCCACATCCCCTGTTCATGGTATGCTGTGTTAGGAGTAAAATTTAAAATTTCCACTGCACCTCGTGCAGTGTCAGGGGATGGGGATAACAATGGAAACAATACGACGTATGCTTGTGCCTGCTGTGGCTGTGATTCTCGTTGCCGCATCGGTCATTTTTTTTGTCCGCGGACGCACAGGCAGCTCTTCCGAGAGGGTGGCTGACGGAATCCACTATTTAAAAACACTGGAAGAGAAAGACGTTTCGGAAGTAGAAAATATTCTTGCCGCGCAGCGTCAGGCCAGACAGCAGGCCGAGAAGGACGAGATCATGCGGCAGGTGGAAGCAGGCGAGATCGATGTGTGGAGCCTGTTCACCGACTATGCGCTGATGGGAGATTCGCGTGCCGTCGGGTTTTCGTACTATGGTTTTATGCCGGAAAGCCGCGTCATCGCGGGCGGCGGCTGGACTATCCGTGATATTGCTTATTACATGGATCAGCTGAGGGCGCTCAATCCGACATCGATTTTTTTGTGCTTTGGACTGAATGACACTTCGATCGGCCACTGGGACACGCCCGAACCGTATGCAGCGGAGTTTCTTGAAGTGGTCCGGGGGCTGCAGGCCGAATTTCCGAACTGCACGGTGTACGTGAATTCTATTCTGCCCGCAAGGGATCCGGCATTTGCGACAGCCGAAAAATGGCGGGAAATTCCCGAGTACAGTGCGGCGGTGGAAAAGATGTGCAATGAGAATGGCATTCCGTTTGTGAACAACGACGCGCTTGCGGAAAAGTACGCGTATCTTTGGGACGAAGACGGCATTCATCTTCAGAAGGAATTTTATCCGATGTGGGCGGCCAATATGATCATGACCATGTACGGGTATGATGGGACAACATCGGCGCCGGAAGCTGAATCGGAGTCCGGCACGGAGACCGCAGCCGACACGGTTTCGGAAGATACACAATATTGAGGCGTTAACCATGAATGACAGAGAATATCGTTCCGCATCCGCACCGAGGCGGCGAAGCGTCGCAGAGGCGCAGATAAGGAGCCGCAGGACAGCGGGCGGAAGTGAGAGAATCAGAAGGCCTTCGGCGGAAGGTACAAGAAGCAGGGCTGCTTCCTCCGATGCGGTAAGGAGCAGAGACGCTTCTGCTGATGCCGCAAGAAGCAGAAACACTTCGGCAAGGACGGGCAGAAGACCGGTCAGACGAAGCAGAAGTGTGTCCCGCCATGTGGGAAGCCCGATCATCTTTACCGTACTAAAGGTGATCTGCCTGGCAGGACTTGTGTTCTTTCTGTATACAAAGATGTCCGGCAGCAGGCTGAGCACGGTCTCTTTCGCCGACATGCAGTCGGCTGTGACAGGTGCGGCGGACATGGCTACGATGCAGGAAGCGGACAATCAGATGATCAAGCGGCTTTACGGGCTGGACCCGTCACTCTATGACGGAGTGTGCCTTTATTATCCGCTCACCAACATGGGTGCGGAGGAGCTTTTCCTGCTGAAACTTAAGGACACTTCGCAGCAGGACGAAGTACGCTCGGCGATCGAGGCCCGGCTGGCCACACAGAAGAAGAGCTTTGAAGGCTACGGTATCGAGCAGTCGGCCATGCTGAACCGCAGCGTTTATGAAGTGAGAGGAAATTATGCTATATTTGTCTCTGCGGACGATACGGCTCCGATGAAGAACGCGTTCGACAGGACATACTGATAAACGGCAGTTGCCTGTGGGGGAGGGGCAGCTGTATATTGGGAAACAATTGGGGGATGGGCAAGTGTCTTTTGGAAGCCTGATATTCTTGTTTGTGTTTTTACCTGTTTCACTGATCTTGTGTTATATCGTGCCGGGAAAGGCAAAAAAGCTGATCATGATACTGCTCAGCTTTCTTTTCTATGCCTGGGGAAGCCCCGAGCATCTTTTGCTTCTGATCATATCTGTACTTTTCAATTATTTCTCGGCTTCGGAGATGATAAGGTGGAAAGGATCGGGCAACATTTTGGGGGCCCGGATCGCTTTCTTCGGTGCGGTCATCGTCGATATCGTCGTGCTGGCGATCTTTAAATATACGACGATCGGCCTGCCCCTCGGTATATCGTTTTATACCTTTTCCATCATATCGTACCTTGCGGATCTTTATCTCGAAAAGGCCGGCGAGGCAAACAATCTTGTCAACTTTACCCTTTATGTGTCGTTCTTTCCCAAGATCAGCTCCGGCCCGATCGTAAGGTATCAGGACTTTGAGGCGCAGCTCCTTGACCTTCGCCCCGGCAAAAAAGCGGTGGAGGATGGCCTGTACCTTTTCCTGATGGGACTTTTCAAAAAGATACTGATCGCGGATGCGCTGGGAAGTGCTTTTGCACAGATCGTGGCGCTCGGAGATATGCCGGCCGCCACCGCATGGCTGGGTGCTTTCTTCTACTTCCTGCAGCTGTACTTTGACTTCAGCGGTTATTCGGACATGGCCATCGGGTTGTCGAGAATGCTGGGCTTCCGCTTTGAGAAGAACTTTGATTATCCGTACCTTTCGACGAGTGTGGCCGATTTCTGGCGCAGATGGCACATCTCACTGGGTGCGTGGTTCAGGAATTATGTGTATATACCGCTGGGCGGAAATCGCTGCAGCACGCTTATGCAGATCAGAAACCTCCTTGCCGTGTGGATCCTCACCGGTATCTGGCACGGGTCGACACTCAACTTCGTGGTGTGGGGCCTCTATCACGGCGCGTTTGTCATGCTGGAAAGATTTGTGCTGAAGGATATTTTGGAGAAGATCCCGACGGTCATCCGCATACTTGTCACCGACTTTATCGTCTTTATGGGGTGGGTGCTTTTCTTCTCACCATCCATGGGAAGCGCGCTCGGCTGGTACGGAAGTATGTTCGGGGCGGACGGTATGGGCCTTTGGAACAGCACCACGACGTTTATGCTGGTCGAAAAGCTTCCGCTTATGATCATCGCCGTGCTGTTTCTGGGACCGTGGATCCGCAACCTGCATGACAACCTTGCATACAAAGAGGGCGGTGTATACCGGGCTCTGTCGATCCTTATCTTTGCAGCCCTGTTTCTGGTCTGTACGGCGGGGATCGTGGGTTCCACCTACACATCTTTCCTGTACGTACAGTTCTGATCTGTTACTGTTCAGAGTTTACAGACTGTGAAGAGTAACTCTGATATACCTTGAGAGGTAATAAAAAGTGAGCACTATAGGCAACAGAAGGATAAAGAGGATGATCCGCAACAAGAGAGATCATCACGCATCACTGTTTATTTTTCTGGCAGTTCTGGCTGCCGTGGTACTGATCGCGGGTCTGGTGATGCCGGATAAAGGCTTTTCGGCAAACGAGAACCGTTCACTCGCGCAGAGGCCGAAGATTTCGGTGAACAGCCTGAAGGACGGGTCGTTTTTTAAAGATTATACGACGTACTATTCCGACCAGTTTCCGTTGAGAGATCTGTGGATGTCGCTCAAATTCCGGGTGGATTATCTGCTGAATCAGAGAGAGTTCAGCGATGTCTATGTGGGAGAAAAGGGCACACTGCTTCAGAAGCCGGCGGTCCCCGATGCGGCTGCGGTTCAGGGCACGGGCGATGCCATCAACCGGTTTGTATCCAAATATCCCGAGAAGGACTTTTCGATGATCCTGGTGCCCGATGCGGCCACCGTCTGGAACAGCAAGCTGCCAAAAAATGCGCCGGTCAGGAACCAGATCACGGATATCGAAAATCTGCTGGGGCTGCTGGACGGCAGCATCGAGAAGATCGATGCGGTATCTGTTCTGCAGTCGCATGCGGCGGAGAATATCTACTATAAGACGGACCATCACTGGACGTCGGAAGGCGCGTACGATGTGTTCATGGCCTGCACGGATCCCTTAAAGCTTGCGCATGAGGGGATCGCCTACTCGCCGCATGTCGTGTCGGAGACGTTTCAGGGAACACTTTCTTCGCGGAGCGGCGATCACAGGACCAGAGATGAGATCATCGTCTATGAGCCGCAGGGGACGGATGTGGAGTACGAGGTGAATTACCCCGATCTGCAGCAGAGAAGCTGCTCGCTGTTTGTTTCCGAGCAGCTGAATGAGAAGGACCAGTACACCGTGTTCTTCGGCGGCAACCATCCGCTGGTGGAGATACGGACGACCGCGGACAACGGCAGGAGCCTTCTGGTCTTCAAGGATTCCTACGCGAACAGTTTTATCCAGTTCCTGACGCCATATTATCAGACGATCGTGATGGTGGATCCCAGATATTACTATGACGATGTGTCACTGGCGATGAACACCTACAGCGTGACAGACGTGATGTTTCTTTACAGCGCCGATACACTGCTTACCGACACCGCGCTGGCGGATGTGCTGAATGCCGCTACGGCGGAAAGCGGGGCGGAAGAGACCGGGGAGAGCCTGGGCGATGCGATGAGCGAGGAGTTAGCTGTGCCGGATGATAATGCGGAGGGCAGCAGTACCGAGGGTACCGGCACCGAGAGCACCGGAACAGGGGAAGACGCGGGGACGTCTGAGGATGTGAGTTCGGAAGAGAGCACCGGGGCCGAGGAGTATACCGGGGATTATACAGAAGACTACGGCGAAGATTATAGCGAAGACTACAGTGAAGATTACAGCTACGAGGCTGA
>CAMNGN010000017.1 GCA_946538475.1 uncultured Blautia sp. | reverse complement strand
TGATTGACCGTGTCAACATCTTTTTTAGATTTTTTTCAAATCTTTTTCGCTGTCTCTCGCGACAGCTATATTAAGATAACACAGCCGCTGATTTGTGTCAACACCTTTTTTGAAATTTTTTCAAAAAAAGACAGGGGACGGTTCTCCGTCCCGGTTTTCTCCTGGACAGAGAACCGTCCCCTGTCTTTACCTTAAGCAAACTCTTCCGGATACTTTCCGGTATACTGATAAACAGCCGTGCGGAAATACTCAGCATTCTTAAACCCGGCCTCTTTCGCAGCCTCCTCGACGCTCTTTCCCGGACTCTCCAGCTCCTGCCGTGCCTTCTCCATCCTGCACACCTTCATATACCGCGCGATGCTCATCCCTGTTTCCTTCTTAAAAATGAAGCACAGGAACCCCACCGAAAGGTGTACCTTGTCAGAAAGCATCTCGGGACTTACTTCCTCAGTACAATGTCTCTGTATATAATCCTTCACCTTTTGAATCTCCATCCTCAGCTCAGACATCGACTCATTGATGAATTTAACATACTCCCGGATATTCTCCTCCGCGATCTGCAATATCTCGTCTATCTCCTCAGCCTTATATAACCGGGTGATCGCTGATGAGAGATCATGCGATTCCGCAAACTGTTCTTCCGTATACAGTTCCTGGATCATGCTTGAGAACACAAATTTGACGTACATTGCCGAATATCGAAATCCGGAAGAATACTTCTCCTTAAACAGCGCAAAATGTGCCCAAAGATTATCCGTATCTTTCCGGCTGACGTCCTCCGCGATCTTCTCGATCAGCATGGAATCCTGGATCTCCGAATTTTTGGAAAGTGCTCCCTCTTCATCCGTCGTAAAGACCATCTTTTCGGGATGATAGAACCTTTCTTCCATCTGCTGCTCCAGCTGTGACAGGATACCCGGAAGTGCCTTATATCCGTCAAATTTTCTGCTTATCGCAAAAAAGAATCTCGCAGCATATTTTCGGCGCAGAATAAGCCAGATCTGGTTTACGATCAGCTTATAATCACAATATACATCTTCAAACAGCAGAAGAGACTGCCTGGTGTTAAGGTTCAGATAAAAGAACTCCCTTCGCAGCCCCTCCCTGATCTCCCGGTCGATCTGATCGGCATTCTCAAAAAAAGGACTCCCGGATTCAATCATCACAGCATAATGCCACTTCTCCCATTTCGATGTGTCAAAGTGCTCCTTAGCCTCACGAATTATCTCTTCATCGCCTGAATATATATATCGCAGAAGATAATATTCCTCCATGACTGACTTCCTTTCCGGCCAAACAATAACATTAATCTTGTTCGCTGCTATACAATACGACCACACCGTAACCCGGCATGGTAAATCTGACAATACCCGCTTTTGCCTTATAATAGGCCTTCTCTTCCGTAAATCCGGTAATGTCAGACAGCATGATCCTCTCCATCATGGTATCTTTCTGGCGGGATACGCCGGCTCTCCATCCTTCGATCTCGACCGGCCGCTCTTCGGGCTGATTGTTGAGAATGACTATCATGCTCTCATTCTGCGTAAATCTCCCATAGCTCAGTCCCTGATAATCATTCCACAGGAAAGTGAGCGACCCTGTACGCGTCACCTGATAAGTGCGATGCAGGCGAATCATGCTCCTGTGAAATTCAAGCATCTCGCTGTCTTCTTTTCCCCAGGGATAAGTACGCCTGTTGTCCGGATCCGTAAATCCGCACACCCCGGCCTCATCACCGTAATACACCGTCGGAGACCCCGGCCAGGTCATCTGGATCGCGACCGCCTCTCGCATCACTGCCGTATTTACCCCCGCGGATGCCGCCTCCGGCCCCGCATACGAAACGCGCCCCACTCTGCGGTTTGTTCTTGTCAGAAACCTGGAATGGTCATGGTTGGAAAGTTCATTCATGGCTGTCGTAAGCGCAGACATATGAAGAGAGCGCATATGCGTTTTCATAGAGCTGATAAACGCTTCACTGTTGCCGAACAGATCCTCGCGATATTCGTCGCTGTGTTTTTCCATGCCGGTGAGGAACCATGTCACAGGTTCCATAAACGCATCGTAATTCATGAGTGTATCCCACTCATCACCGTTGAGCCATCCCTCGGGATTTCCATAATGCTCCGCCAGGATGATCGCCTCGGGATTCGCTTCTTTTACCGCTATTCTGAAATCTTTCCAGAATTTATGGTTAAACTCGTTGCTATGCCCGAGATCCGCCGCCACATCAAGCCGCCATCCGTCGATATTAAACGGAGGCGATACCCATTTTCGGCCGATCTGCAGAATATGTTCATACAGTTCGCGCGAACCTTCATAATTGAGCTTCGGCAGGGTATCATGTCCCCACCACCCGTCGTAGGTAGAGTTGTAGGGCCACGCCTCCTCGTTCTCGAAGGCAAAATAATTCCTGTAAGGACTGTCCGCGGATATATATGCGCCGGCAGGATATCCATCCCGGTTTTCGTAGATGCGCTCACGGTCCATCCATTTGTTGAAGGATCCGCAATGATTGAACACGCCGTCCAGAATGATCCGCATTCCGCGGCGGTGCACTTCCTCGACGAACTGCACAAACAGTTCATTTCCGGCTTCCAGATTTCGTTTGTCCGTCACACGCCTGATATATTTATGTGCATGTGTGTTATCATGATCCCACTCCGGCAGTACCCCGTCGCAGTCTTCCACGATCCTGCCATAATGCGGATCGATGTAATCGTAGTCCTGACAATCATACTTATGATTGCTCGGGGAAACAAAAACCGGGTTAAGATAGATCACCTCAACGCCAAGATCGCAGAGATAATCCAGCTTATCCATAATGCCCTGAATGTCTCCGCCGTAAAATTCTCTTACGCCCATGACCGCCGGAGTTTTACTCCAGTCTTCCACCTTCACACACGGTTCACCTATATAGCAATACTCGCCCGACACGGTATCGTTAGCAGGATCACCGTTGCAAAAGCGGTCCACGAAAATCTGATACATTACCGCGCCTTTTGCCCAGTCCGGTGTAGAGTATCCGGGATAGATCTCAAAATCCATCCTTTCTTCGATATAGGGAAGCGCTCCCTGATTGTTGTAATAACAGACACTCAGGCCGTACAGGATCTCAAAATGATATCGAAAGATCTCCTCACCGACCGTGATCTTTGTCTCATAATAATCAAATCCGCGGCAGTTATAGGCAACCTCCATCTTCTGACGCAGGCTGCCCGATACAAGATATACTTCATCTACATTGTTCTTCTGTGTACGAAAACGGATAGTAACCTCTTCTCCCGCCGCCGGTTCCTGCGGTATTCTGTAATTTTCGGTACCGTCACTGAACAGTGCATTGGGATTGAGCGGTGGACGCATATTCAGAATATACTGCATCTTTTTTGTCATATCCACTTTTCTGATCTCCATATTCATCCCTCGGCTTCGAACAATTTTTCAAACTCATCCCTGTGGATCTTTTCTTTTTCCAGAAGCAGATCTGCGCAGGAATGAAGGACGCCTTCATGCGCTTCTATTATTTTCCGTGCATTTTCATGGCATTCAGACAGTATACGCCTTATTTCGGAATCGATCTGCTTTGCTACTTCTTCACTGTAACCTTTTGTGTGTGCAAGGTCACGTCCGATAAACACGGCATCTTCATCTTCATCATATGCCACAAGTCCCAGTGAATCGGACATGCCGTATTTCATCACCATGGAGCGGGCGATGGCCGTAGCCCGTTTCAGATCATTCGACGCTCCGGTAGTGATGTCTCCGAAAATGATCTCCTCTGCCGTTCTTCCTCCCAGAAGTGTTGTGATCTCCTGGATCATCTTACCCTTTGTCATAAACATTTCATCATTCTCGGGAAGAGGCATGGTGTACCCCGCAGCGCCCATTCCTGTCGGAATGATAGAGATCGTGTATACAGATTCCATATCAGGAAGCACATGGAACAGTATGGCATGTCCCGCCTCATGATAAGCCGTGATCTTTTTCTCCTTATCGGAGATGATCTTGCTTTTCTTTTCGGCGCCTATGCCGACCTTGATAAACGAGTCCTTAATATCCTTCTGATTGATAAACTCTTTTCCTTCACGGGCCGCCCCTATGGCCGCCTCATTCATCAGATTCTCAAGATCCGCGCCGGTAAAGCCGGCAGTCGTCTTTGCGATCTGTTTCAGATCGACGTCATCGGCGAGCGGTTTCTCTTTTGCATGGACTCTGAGGATTTCCTCACGCCCCTGCACATCCGGCCTGCCCACTCCGACTTTACGGTCAAATCTGCCCGGACGCAGTATTGCCGGATCCAGGATATCGACCCGGTTCGTCGCCGCCATGACGATTATTCCCTCGTTGACGCCAAAGCCGTCCATCTCTACCAGAAGCTGGTTCAGCGTCTGCTCTCTCTCATCGTGGCCGCCGCCCATACCTGTACCGCGCTGTCTGGCCACCGCATCGATCTCATCGATAAAAATAATGCAGGGAGCATGATGTTTGCCTTCTTCAAAGAGGTCTCTCACCCGGGAGGCACCGACGCCCACAAACATTTCGACAAAATCTGAGCCGGAAATCGAGAAGAAAGGAACTCCCGCCTCTCCGGCCACTGCCTTGGCCAGAAGTGTTTTTCCTGTTCCGGGAGGGCCCACAAGCAGCACACCTTTCGGAATGCGCGCTCCGACCTTTGTATATTTCTGCGGAGCCTTCAGAAAATCGACGACTTCTTGCAGATCTTCTTTTTCTTCTTTAAGGCCTGCCACATTTTTGAAAGTGACCTTTTGCTCTTCCGGCGATGACAGACGGGCCCGGCTTTTTCCGAAGTTCATCATGCGGGAATTATTTCCACCGCCGCCTGCCATCTGTCTGCTCATCATGACAAAGAGGAAGATGATAAGTCCCGTAGAGATCAGCATCGGCAGCAGACCCGCCAGAAAGCCGGTGTCTTTCGGAACATCCTCCACGTCGACCGTTATCTTGTTTTCACGCAGAATATCTTCTGCTTTAGTCACGTCTGTAACAAAAAATTTCTGCTGTCCCTGTCCGGAAACGGTGACAATAACAGCACCTGTCGGAACTTCTCTGTTCGGCAGGATCTGCGCGTCTGTGATCTTTCCCGCTTTCAGATCTTCGACCATCTGCTCATAGCTGTAATCACTTCTTGTGCTTACCTGTTGATTGAGAAACAGATATCCCACGATCAGCAGAGCCGCCAAGAGCAGATACATGCCTATTCTGCCCGATGATTGTCTGTCCAACTGTTCAGCTCCTTTCTATACTTTCTTTATCGAACCTTTTTTCTTCGGGAAGGCACGAGCCTGTTCTCATTCATCCGTCTCTACCACACCGATATAGGGAAGATTGCGATACTTCTGTGCATAATCAAGTCCGTATCCTACGACAAACTCGTCCGGGATCTCAAAGCAGCAGTAATCCACCTTTACATCCTTGACTCTTCTTTCCGGCTTGTCGAGCAGTGTACAAAGACGCACGCTCTCCGGATGACGGTCCTTCACGATCTCCAGCAGATAGCTGAGTGTCCTGCCCGAATCGACAATATCCTCGACCACAAGGACATTCTTGCCCTCGAGCGGCTCATCAAGGTCCTTGACGATACGTACCACTCCGCTGGAGCTTTTGCCGTTGCCATAGCTGGATACAGACATAAAATCCAGGGATACCGGACTTTTGATCCTCTTGGCCAGCTCACACATGAAGAAAGCGCCGCCTTTAAGCACGCAGATCATATGGATCGGTTTACCGGCATAATCTCTGTCGATCATCTCCGCTATTTCACGTATTTTGTTATCCACTTCTTCTTCGGAATGTAATACTCTGATGCGATCACTCATAATTTTCCCCTCCGGTTAAATTTAATTCCAGAATTGTTTTTGTAGAATCGTCCACACGAAAAGCCTCTGTAGAACGGCCTCCGGCAATCCACAATACATGGCTGCCCGAAACAGCCAGGGGTATACTCTCTCTGAGCCGTGCGGGAATACCGTCGTCCATCATAATGCGCGTCAGTTTTTTCTTCCGGCCATCCGGGTGGATCACCATATAATCCCCCGTTTTTCGTGTGCGAAATTCGACACTCCCGGTTATTTTATCATAATCAAACCATTTCGTACACAAGTTTTGTCGAATCTTCTCCCCTTTATATGGGAAAATCTGCTTTTCGATAACCTTTTTTTCGGATCTGTCCTCATCGAAAGTCCGGCTTAGCCGAATACCGCCGCTCTCCTTCACGGCTCTTATGCTTTCGGGAAGGTCCACTCCTCTTCCGTCATTCCCGGATGCCAGATCCAGAACGGACTCCACGTGGTTCCTGCCAAAATCTCTTCGTCTTCCTGCCAGCAGTTCAAACGCTTTCATTATGATATAAGGATGCAGCGCAGGATCTGCATGATAAAAAGGAGAACCCAGCATAACGGCATTGGTTTCTCCCGCTGTTGTCATATCTTTGCTCAGACACTCCTGCAGTACTTCGGCTGCTTTTTTATCAAGATAATCTACTGCCGCCTCGGCCATGAGTGCTGTTTCCGCAATATGCTCAAGGGCTTTTGGGTTTACTCCGTTCACTATTTCGGGGATCACATATCTTCTGATACGATTTCTGGTATAATCATCGGACTCGTTGGTACTGTCATGTATCCACGAGAGGCCTTCCTCCGAGGCATAGGCAAGGATCTCCTCTTTTGACAGGCACAGGACGGGGCGGATAATGTTTCCGGAAAACGCTCTCATAGAGCACAGGCCTCTTATTCCCGTCCCCCGCGCGAGATTATGCAGAAAAGTCTCGCACAGATCATTCATGTTATGCGCCAGCGCAACGCGGAACATACCCGCATCCACATTTTTCTCTTTGCGGAATCTTTCAAAGGCGTCTCTTCTTGCCTCTCTCCCGGCTTCTTCAAGGCTTATGTGTCTGTCCCGGGACATCTGCGGAACATCGTACTCATAAAGTCTGTATTCCCAATTATGTCTTGCGCAGATATCGCGGACAAACTCCGCATCACGCCTTGCCTCATCTCCTCTTATCCCATGGTTGACATGAACCACCGCCGGATAAATATCGTGTGACTCCGCATAGCGCATAAGCATATGGAGCATGACGACAGAATCGCTCCCTCCGGAAATTCCGGCAGCCACAAATGTTCCGGGCGGAAGCATCCGGTTTTCATCAATATAGCTTTCTGCTTTTCTGTAAATATCCTCGTTTCTGATTTTCATATATCACAAAACAAATAGCCATACCTGTACCCTCGCGGATGCCGGTATGGCAATTCTCTACTCCTCCGGGGATGATCCTTCCCTAAAAACGATCTCGCCGTATTTCACCAGCCCAAGTTTTTCCCGGGCCACCTCTTCAGCATATTCATCTGTTTTCATGTACGCTTTAAGTGCATCGATCTCTTCTGTCCGCGCTTTTTCTTCTTCCAGCTTTTCTTCCAGAGCCTCGGCCCTTGCGTTGTATGACGCGAGCCGGGTCTCCAGTCTGCGGCTGTTCTGCAGCATACTGCCCAGAAAAAGCAGGACCACAAACGTGATCACCAGAAGCCCCAGCCGGTTATATTCCGCCTGGCTTCTGCCCTTCCTGCCCTGTTTCTTTTTCACTCTTCCGTCCCCTTATTCATGTCCCCCGGCAGCTCTCCCCTGCCGCACGGCGGTTAATAAAAATTTTATTTTTAATTAAGTTTACACCGTTCTTAACTTATTCGCAACCTTTTTGCCCATTGTTAAAACAAATGTAAATATTGGAAAGTGTCATTCACAGATACCGGAACATCGATTCGGTTTCTTCCTTGCGCACGGTCTCTTTCACCTCAAGAACTTCTACTTTGACGCTTTTACTGCCAAACTGGATCTCGATGGTGTCGCCCGGTTTTACCTCGGCCGATGCTCTTGCCGCTTTTCCGTTGAGAAAGACCCGCCCCGCATCACATGCCTCGTTCGCCACAGTCCGGCGTTTGATCAGACGGGAAACTTTCAGATATTTATCCAGTCTCATAGGACCTCCTTATGATCTTTTTTTATAATTTTAAAGGGGAGAATTTTCATTCTCCCCTTAAGCTGCATGATCAGTTGTTGATCGCGTCCTTGAAAGCTTTTCCCGCTTTGAATTTCGGGGATTTAGAAGCTTCGATCGTCATTGTCTCACCTGTCTGCGGGTTGCGTCCTTCTCTTGCGGCACGCTCGCTTACTTCGAAAGTTCCGAAGCCGACAAGCTGAACCTTTCCGCCGTCTTTCAGTTCGTTGGTAACTGCTTCTACGAATGATTTAAGGACTGCCTCTACATCTTTCTTAGACAGATTTGTATCTTTTACCATTGCTTCTACTAATTCTGCTTTATTCATGGATATTCCTCCTCCGGATCTGAATTGTTTGTCCGCACCCTTCTGTAAAATCCGAAAGGCGCTATTCTTTATCATTTATATACCATTCACTTGAGGTTGTCAAGGAGTAAAGTATACGGTATCTATAAAGCCGGGCAGCGATCAATATGCTCTGCCCCAGTACACCATCTTCTTTGCCGGTCTTCCGCAGCATACACATGTATCCGAGAGTGTCTCCTGTGCAAAAGGCATGCATCTGGATGTAGCCTGGACATCTTCTTTGATGCGGTCCTCGCATTCCCTGCTGCCGCACCACATTGCTTTGACAAATCCCGGCTTATTGTTGATGGTATCTTTGAATGTTTCGTAGTCCGTTGCCACGTAGGTGTGCGCATCACGATGGTTTTTCGCTCTTTCGAACATATCGGCCTGCATCACCGTAAGGATCTCATTGACCTTTTCGGCAAGCTCTTCAAAAGATACCACATATTTTTCCCTCGTGTCTCTTCTGCAGATGACAGCCTGTCCGTTCTCGATATCCTTCGGGCCGCACTCGATCCGGACCGGAATACCTCTCATCTCCTGCTCCGCAAATTTGAATCCCGGGCTCTTATCCGTATCATCCAGCTTAGCACGGATACCTGCAGCTTTAAGGACCTGAAGAAGTTCGTCCGCTTTTGCCAGAACTCCTTCTTTTCTCTGCTGGATCGGGATCACCACTGCCTGTACAGGCGCAATTCTCGGAGGAAGAACGAGTCCGCTGTTGTCACCGTGGACCATGATGATCGCGCCGATCATACGTGTCGTCATACCCCAGGAAGTCTGGTGAACATACTGAAGTTTATTCTCTTTGTCCGCGTACTGAATGCCGAACGCTCTGGCAAAACCGTCACCGAAATTATGGCTGGTGCCCGACTGGAGCGCTTTACCGTCATGCATGAGTGCTTCGATCGTGTAAGTGGATTCCGCACCTGCAAATTTTTCCTTGTCCGTCTTCTGGCCGCGAATGACCGGAATAGCAAGAACTTCCTCGCAGAAGTCGGCATATACATTCAGCATCTGAATGGTTCTCTCTTCGGCTTCTTCCGCTGTGGCATGAGCGGTGTGTCCTTCCTGCCACAGGAATTCACGCGAGCGAAGGAACGGACGTGTCGTCTTTTCCCAGCGCACTACCGAGCACCACTGGTTGTAGACCTTCGGAAGATCTCTGTGAGAATGGATCTCCTTCTGATAAAAATCGCAGAAAAGTGTCTCGGATGTCGGTCTGACACAAAGGCGTTCCTGAAGCGGTTCCAGTCCACCATGCGTAACCCACGCTACCTCGGGGGCAAAACCTTCCACATGATCCTTCTCTCTTTGAAGAAGTGACTCCGGGATAAAGAGGGGCATATACACATTCTGCACACCTGTCTCTTTAAATCTGCGGTCAAGCTCGTGCTGAATATTCTCCCAGATCGCATAACCGTCCGGTTTGATCACCATACAGCCCTTCACACTTGTATAACCGCAGAGTTCCGCTTTTGTCACAACGTCCGTATACCACTGGGCGAAATCCTCCTCCATCGAGGTGATCGCCTCAACCAGCTTCTTGTCCTTTGCCATTCCAATCTCCTTTACTATAGTTGAATTGTGATCTCCCGTCCCGTATGCTGATACTGATAGTACCGCACTCCGGCTGCGTCAAGCATCCGTTTTGATGCAATGACGGACGGGGTTCCTTCATATTTATTACAATCATACACGACGGTCTTTATGCCCGCCTGAATAATTGCCTTTGCACATTCGTTGCACGGAAACATGGTAACATACAGCTTGGCGCCTTCCAGGCTGCCGCCCCTGTAGTTAAGTATGGCATTAAGTTCTCCGTGCGTCACATAATGGTACTTCGTTTCGAGGGGATCTCCCTCCCTGTCCCACGGGAATACATCGTCCGAACAGCCTCGCGGAAATCCGTTATACCCCATAGACAGTATTTTATTGTCATCACTCACGATGCATGCTCCCACCTGTGAGTTCGGATCTTTCGAACGCATTGCGGAAAGCGCGGCGACTCCCATGAAATACTCATCCCATGAAATATAGCCGCTCCTTTTTGTGATTTTTACAGCCATGATCAGTCCTCTGTCTCTTCAATCAGTCTGATACGGTTTTTGTGTCTTTCTCCCTCGGAAAACGGAGTGTTTAAGAAAGTATCAACGATCTTCACCGCAAGCCCCGGGCCTACGACTCTTCCGCCGAGCGCCAGGATATTCGCATCATTGTGCTGTCTTGTCGCTTCCGCCATGAAGCAGTCTGTGCAGAGTGCCGCCCTGATACCTTTATATCTGTTGGCGGCAATAGAGATACCGATTCCCGTGCCGCAGATCAGAATACCTTTTTCGCATTCCCCCGACAAAATAGCGCGAACCACTTTGCGGGCATATACCGGATAATCTACCGACTCGGTGCTGTCCGTTCCGAAATCAATATAAGCAAGCTTCTTCTCATCGAGGTACTGTTTGATTTCCTGTTTCAGTTCGTATCCTCCATGATCACATCCCAGAGCTATCATTTTTACTTCCTCCTGCATACAAAACCCGGTGTCCCGCTGCCTTCAGCAGCCGGTTCATAATGGCCTGACCCAGTGCAGGTGTGTCAAATGCTTCTGACCAGATCACCTCAACACCGTCATCATCAAATGCCCGAAGCACTTCATACAGATGTCTGGCAATGCTCTCCTCATCGGAGCGGCTCCCGATACACCTGACGATCCCTTCGGGATAACATTCAAAAGTTTCTTCCGAAGCGATCACTCCGGGTGTTTTGCCTTGCCTTATGCTTTCTTCCACTTTCTCTCTGATCAGATAAGTTACATCCTGCAGGGAGCCTTCAACCACCGTCAGATCTGCCCTCGGGGCATAATGTCTGTATTTCATTCCGGGTGCTTTCGGCCGTACATTTCCGGTATCTTTGAGGAGTCCCGGATCTATACGGATCTCAGGAACGATCTCGCCCGCCATCTGCGGCGAAATGTAACCCGGCCTGAGTATGATGGGTTCGTCTCCGGAGAAATCTATGATCGTAGATTCAAGCCCGATTCCCACAGGACCGCTGTCTATGATCATGTCGATCGTATCTCCCAGATCGTCGATCACGTGCTGCGCGGTGGTCGGGCTCGGCCGGCCCGATGTGTTGGCGCTCGGCGCCGCCACATATCCGCCCGCACACTTTATCAGTTCCTGCGCGATGGGATCGCTCGGGAACCTGACAGCCACCGTCTCAAGACCTCCTGTCGTCTCGAGCGGGACCATGTCCGTTTTCGGAAAGATCATGGTGAGCGGCCCCGGCCAGAATCTTTTTGCCATCTCCCGCGCCTTTTCGGGAACAGACGCAGCTATTCCCTCCAGATCTTTCATATCGGCAATGTGGACGATCAGGGGATTGTCGGACGGGCGTCCTTTTGCGGCATAGATCTTCCGTGACGCTTCGGGGTCCAGCGCGTTTCCGCCCAGTCCATACACCGTCTCGGTGGGAAAAGCCACAAGTCCACCTCTTTTAAGGATCATTCCCGCCCTCGCAAGCGCCTTATGATCCGGTGAAGCAGCCGTCATACATGCCACTTCCGCTTTCATGATTTATTCGCTCCTTCCAAGGTCCCCTGGACCTGAACAATAAAAGTGCCGCTGCTGCCGTCTTCGAATACTACTCTTCCGAGAGACCGCAGAAGATCTTCGTTGAGTGCTTCTCCGAATTTTTCCTTCTCGAAGGCACCCACAAAGATATATGACACATTATAATCTATCAGCAGATCTTTCACAACAGTCAAATCTTCCGAAGTATAGATCGTCTGAATATCTTCGCTGATGATATTCAGATCCTCCGTGTCGGAACGCCAGAGCCATTCGTGCACATACCATCCGAGCAGTGTCGGAAGTCCCGTCGACGCCGAGACCCTGTTGTACCCGGTATAGCTGTTCCCGTTGGCCTCCAGCACGACCGGCGAGCCTTTCACATTGTCTTTAAGCCAGTAGATCGCATTCGCGTCGGCAGTGAAATCTACGTCAAGGTGTCCCAGCGCATACAGGCCGCGGTAATTCATGTTCCGGATACTGTCCGCATACCATGAGCCGCAGGCATTTCCCATGTATCCGGCTGTGGCTGCGAGGCATACCAGCGCAATTGCACCCGCAGCCTTAAAGACAGCCTTTTTCGAAATCCGGATAAGCCTGATCATACCATATCCCATCACGATGCCAAACATGATGTACGCCTGATAAGTGAGCTTGAACATGGTGTTCGCCCTGGCATTTCCGTTCTCGTAGATATCTCTTACATATACGATCTCCGGTATGAGTACCAGTCCCATCGCACAGAGAGCAAGGATACCGGCATACATATCCGGCGCAGCTATGCCCGCAAGGAAGCCGCCCGGATTCTTTTTGCCGCCTTTCCTCCGGTCTCCGATCATCGCTATGATCAGCAGGACAGAAGTGATGCACGGCAGTCCCCAGAGTATCAGAAGCTGATGAGGAAGGGAATGATGCCTGCACAGTGCCACGCCCGACACCATCGTTTTAAAGATAAGTGTAAACGGAAGAATAACGACCGTCGAAACTGCCGCAAACAGGGCTGCCTGTGCAGCTGTAATGCCTATCGCAGTGCCTGTCTTTTCCTGTCTTGCCAGGTTGGTAAACAGGATCGTTCCGCCCGCGACGACAAAATAGATCACATAGTCCCAGAAATTGTTCAGCTGGTACATTCCCAGCAGTAACCCAACCACAAAAATATGCGGTTGAAAAATCTCCTTCAGCACCCCGTGCCGGGTTCCGTCGAGGTATGATTTTCTGTCCCTTATATCCGAACACCATGCATACAGCAGGCCGATCATCAGAAGGACAAAGATAATATTTACCACATGTGCGTGAAGATCTCCCAGGACAAAAGAATAGCACGGGAATTCGTGTATCGTCTTATCGGGCACATCCGGCTTGAACCCTATGTACCTTGTCGCATCGGGAAACCAGTAGCTTTCGGTGTACTCTTCTCCCCGCAGACGGGCGAGCAGAGGGACGATCCATCTGTAGACGACATAGTGCATGTTTCCGCAGAAGCACACAGCCGTACCCGCGATCAGTCCCGCCATACGGGAGACCGCTCCCGAACCGCTCTTATTCTTCAGGCGCTTTTCATCCTGCATCATCTGAAACGCCAGAGAACAGGGCAGGATGAACGCAAATCCGGCGATAAAGGTCCGCATCAGATTATAGGTGACTTCCACACGGCTTCCCGACAGCTTGGTCAGGAACACCGCAAAATACTGACCGCCGTAATAATAATTCAGCGTGCCGCCGGAATACCACATGTCTATGGCCGGAAGCGTGCGGCTGCGCATCATCGCCTCCATGAAACCGTAGTCCATAAACTTTTCGGTTCCGTACGCCTCGGGCCGCATTCCGGCAAAGAACGTCCATATCAGAAAAACAGCGGCGAAGATCAGTTCTCCGTAAATAATAAGCCTGAAATGATTCCATGGCATTACGGCCGCATCTTTTTTCTGTCTGCTTCGCGCAAAGACCAGCATGCCGGCGACCCAAAGCACACAAACCAGAATGCATGTCGCAGTATTAAAAACCATCAGCTTTACCGCAACCAGAAACCATTCCGAAAAGCCGCAGCAGGCTATGGCCAGGGCTTTGGAAAAAAACCATCCCTTATCTTCGAACCGCCCGAACAGCACACTTGAAAGCGGCATGAAGCCCAGCCCCAGCAGCAGGGCGAGAAGCCACCATGTCCAGAAAACGAAAGCGTCTCCCTTAAGCCCGATGACAGACAGCACAACAAGCAGGATGCCTGCCGCCGGGCAGACTCCCCACTTGATCGATTCTGTTCTGCTGTTATCTTTAGGAAGCGACTGTTTCGTCTGATATTGTTCTTCCTGTTTCATAAATTCTGATCCTCCCATCTTCCGATTGGAAAACCTCCGGATATACGGAAGCTATCACGTCCTCCCGGCATTCAAGCTCCTCGTATGTCATTTCTTCTTCATATAGAATATATTTGATGTTCTCCCTTTTTACAGTTTCGGTGAGTATTGTCCGATCATCTGTCGTGTAGATCAGAGAAGCCTGCCCCGCCCTGTAATAAGTGTCGTATCCGGCCGACCAGGCATAATACGGCCACCCCATATACATCATCGCTCCGGACATGGTGATCTCGTTCATGCTGTATTCCGGGGTGAGCAGAAGATCTTTCTCTGTCAGGTTGTCAGACAGCCAGTCGGTGATCTCACTCTGCAGAGGCACAGACAGCCTGTGGTAAGCGTCATTGTCCTTGACGATCACCACAAAGTCATACAGTCCGGTCGCAGTAAGCAGAACTATAACAAGGCCTGCCGAAACACAGGAGACAGCCCCGTTCCGCAGAAGTTTTGCCAGTATCACACTCCAGATCACCGACATAAACGCCATGGCGATCATGATATATTTATGATTCACGTTGATGTCGGGCGTAAGTGAAAAGCTAAACGCGAAAATCAGCGGAAACAGAAACGCCGCCATAAACAGTCTTTCTTTTCGCTTCATCAATAGCAGTCCGGGAATAAGGCCGATAAAAGTAAGCCCGGTTATCTGCACCAGATACCACAGAACACCTGCGACCGTCTTGTCCTCGCTGAGAAATCCCCAGTGCCATCCAAACGAGAAAGCCTGCCCGGTAATAAAAATATGTGTCTCTATCCATGAATAAAAAACAGATACTGCCGCAAGGATAAGATAATCGATCTTACCGTTCGAAAAGACAGCCATACCGCAGAGGATGAGCAGACCGCCGATCACGCAGGCACCGTTCCAGAATGAACACAGTCCGATGATCACACCGAAGAACAGGGCCTTTTCCGGCTGTACCGGTTTCCATGCATCCCGGGAAAACAGCCTGTTTTTGAAAAAGCCGAGTCCACGCGCGTCGCATCCGATCCCTTCCTCGAACATATCCAGGAAAGCCCGGATCACCACGCTGACGATCAGAAGTCCAAAGCCCAGATGTCTTTGGTTCAGATATACATTGTAGTTCCACAGTCCCCAGTTTTCGTTCGGCGTGTACCCTATAAATGTGGTATTCTCCGCAAGAGTTTTGATAAAATCTCCCGCCTTCAGATGTTCCTCGGCAAATCTGAAAAAGGCGGTTCCGCTTCGGAACACCAGCAGTACCGGCGTAAGTATTTCAGCGGTAAAGCTTTTGGAAAGACGGTATGTAAGCTGACATAACATTACCGCAAAGCCCCATATGGAAAGCGCGCTTATCAGATTATAAGCCACATCGATCCTGAGGCCCAGATATTCCAGATTTCCTACAAGAAACTGAAACATGAAATGATACTTGACATCCGCGCCGCCGAAATGAGGATATTGCGTCGGATAATTTGCCGAGCGCGAAAACGACCGTATCATCGCAGTATGAGGAGCGTAATCGCTGAATACGGTAAAGCCGGAATATAGCCTGTCTCCCGTTACGTGAAATACATACGCCATGGTATACAGAAAGAATATAAGAAGCAGTCCGTACCATACGCATTCTTTCAGAAACAGCTTCCGGTCAGAAATCAGCACATCAAGTCGAAACCCCACCCCGCTCTTTCTGCGCTTAATGATATAAATCGCAGCGCATATGAGCGCGATGAGTATAACGATTATATTTGCCGGGAGCAGCGGCTGCTTCACACCTGCTTTCACATGGAGAAGATATGCCAGTACATAGAGTATCCATGTCACGATCAGTACGCCGACACCAAAAGAAGAAGCCGTCAAAACCCAGATGCGGTTCTGCCTCCCGTCCGGTTTTGCGTTTTCTCCCATGATTGCTTCGATCAGCAGCTTTCCTGACAAAAAAGCCGCTGCCAGATAAACTATTGCCGCCATATTTCTCCTCAGCGCTGCATGTGCTCTGCGATCACAGCCCAGACCGAGCTGTCTTCCAGGCCAAGCTTCCATGCTGCGGTTCCCGCAAGATTATATTTGTTTACCAGATCTGTCTTAGCTGCGATAGATTCGTTATCCTCAAGCCAGATCTTCCAGGTGGCTCCCTCTGCTTCGTATGAGCCGACATGCTGGCAGACAACATTGTCCCAGTACATCTCTGCTTTGTGCTCGTTGATCACCCGGTTTGCTTCGACCATTCCCAGCGCTTCGCTGGACAGCGATTCTGCCATGACCTTCCACAATCTGCAGTAGAACGGTATACCGAGAACCACCTTCTCAGCCGGGACCTCTGCGATCGTATCTATGATCCCCTGTTCCACCCATGGCAGCGAAGCCACGGATCCTGCTTCGGGTGACCCTACATAATGTTCATCATATCCCATTACGATCACGTAATCGACCACTTTTCCCTGCTCTTCCCGGTCATAATGGCTTGTAAAGTCCTCGGGAACCGGATTATCGACAGAGAGGACAAGATTGTTTCTGCGGCATTCTACGGAAAGTTCGCGCAGGAACTGCAGAAAATGAACGCCCGTCTCTTCGCTCAGCGTTTCGAAATCGATATTGATACCGTCAGCCCCGCAGTTTACGACCGAGCTCACCAGATTGCCGATAAGCGCCTGCCGCGAAGCCGTATGAGAGAGAACTTCGTACGTGCTCATGTCCGAAGTAAAGTTGTCGATCAGGGCCCATACCTGCATTCCTTTGGCATGCGCTGCGCTGACATAGTCCGTCGAAGAGATATCTCTGATATTTCCGGCATTATCCGTCATCGTGTACCATGTAGGCGAAATCACGTTGACGCCGGACACTGCCGCCGTGTCATTGGCAAAGTAGCTGTTTGCATCCGCCACCGTCACCTGATGCCACACCAGATTGACAGGGCTTTCAAAAGAGATATGCGTGTACTGCTCTATTCTGTTTTCTCTTGCTGTCTGTTCCGCCGACGCTTCTTCGTAAACGCTTTTCTTCACGTATCCGATATAACCGTCGGGTGTGAACACCTGCGCCCAGTTCTCCAGCTCAGTCCCCAGATACAGTATGCTGCCTGCAGAGACGTCGCACAGGATGGGCGATTTGATACCTCCCTGATATCTCACAGCCGTGTTTTTCTTTGCCATGACCGGCCTTAGCTCTTCAAAATCATACTGGACAGCGACGCGCTCGGGGCTGTGAGAATAATATACATCGATATCCGTGTAGCGCTGCACATAAGGTACGCTCAGATACACGTCTTCGTTGTGCAGCCATACCTCGCTTCCGCCTTCTTCGGAAGCGGGGGTATATGTCACCTCGGAAGGTGTCGCATAAATGATCTGTCTGTTTTCCGCATCCCAGTAGTACCGCTGATTGATATATGTATTGACGATACCCAGGGGCAGATATGCCGTCTCGCCGAAAAGAACCGCATGTTTTTCCATGACATCCGCATGCAGGATCAGGATCGCTTCGCCTTCAGGAGCTTCTCCGTAATACTCTCGCAGATCCATGCGTTCTTTGGTAGGCATCCGGCTTATAATGAGGTTGGTAAGCAGCCCTGCTGCAGCTACCATAATGATAAGGATTATCACTACGATGGCCGGGCTGCGTCTTTTCTTTTTCATTCTGTTCTCCTTAATGTACTGTCCCGGTCATATTGAGACAGGACCTTAGTCTGCATTTTGCGTGAAAGCCAATAACAGGCCCTATTATAGCATAGGTCAATGTCCACATCAAGTGAACATTGACCTTGCCTTTTACCGCAATGTGTTGCCGTTAACAGCCTAACGCTGCGGACAGTATTTTGGAAAGCAGACCTTACCGGGCATCGTTCGCTGAAACTGTCCGGTCCAGGCCTATGCGGCCTGTACCGTACAATATCTCTGTCTTATGTTTGCCTTATATAGTCAAAATCCACACGGGTTATCCTCCCGTGGGTATCTTCTGTATAGTCTCTCATATATCCCCCTCCCTCCGCGATCATACAGGCTCTGGCGATCGAGCGGGGGCTTCGTCTGCGGCCGTGCATATACAGTCGTACTCCCATCCTGTCATATTTTTCAAGTTCCTTTTGAAGTACGAGGATAGAACGGTTCTCTTTCGTATTCTGTGATATATTTTCCGTAATACCGGCCTCCTTTCATCCCGCAAATTCAGAAAGCACCTTACGGTTTGAGAACGGACCCCCATCCGGATCATCTTCTGTTCGGTAAAAAGGCGGTTGGTTCATTTCTTCTGTATGCTTTTCCTTCAGAAGGTCGTCTCAGGATTATTATAGCTCATCCGCTGTCAAGTTCAAGTGTTTCGCAGGATTTGTCGAACGATTCCCGGCCCCGCAAAGTCATAAATCCGGCCGAAAGTCCATAAATGCAGTTACTATTCACAGTCTATAGCCTGTGAATAGTAACTAAATGCATCGAAAAAAATGTCCCGGAATTCTTTACATTTACTTCGACTTTGTTATATAATATAATAT
>CAMNGN010000016.1 GCA_946538475.1 uncultured Blautia sp. | reverse complement strand
ATATGAAAGAAAGAGAGAACAGACGACATGACACTTAAAGATTTACAGCCGGGCGAAAGCGGCATCATTTCCGCGGTAGGCGGAGAAGGCGCGCTGCGCCAGCATTTCCTGGACATGGGCGTCATTCCCGGCGCAGAGGTCACGATAGTAAAATATGCACCGCTGGGCGATCCGGTGGAGCTCAAGATCCATGGCTACGAGCTGACTCTGCGTATCGATGATGCCGCAAAAATTGAGATGGAAAACAGAAAGCCTGCTTCCGCAAAAGGGAAAAAGCATTCCAAACAGAAGGAGACTGAGCATCCCGGACTCGGTGAGGAAGGGAAATATCATCCAAAGGGATCGGGAAATCCGCTGCCTTCGGGAACGCTCCTGACATTTGCCCTGGTGGGAAATCAGAACTCCGGAAAGACGACTCTGTTTAACCAGCTGACAGGCGCCAGACAGCATGTAGGTAACTTCCCGGGTGTCACGGTAGACAGAAAGGACGGGTCGATCCGCGGACAGCAGAACACGCTGATCACAGACCTTCCCGGTATTTATTCGATGTCGCCTTATTCTCCCGAAGAAGTGGTTTCCCGAAATTTTGTCGTCAATGAAAAGCCGAAGGGCATCATCAACATCGTCGACGCGACCAACATCGAAAGAAACCTGTATCTGACCATGCAGCTTCTGGAGATGAATATACCGATGGTCGTCGCGCTTAACATGATGGACGAGGTGGACGGAAACGGAGGCTCCATCGATGTCAACCGCATGGAATCGATGCTCGGTGTGCCGGTAGTCCCGATCTCCGCTGCCAAAAATGAAGGCGTCGATGAGCTGGTAAGACATGCGGTCCATGTGGCAAAATATCAGGAGAGACCGCTTCGCCAGGATTTCTGCGGGCCCGAAGACAACGGCGGCGCAGTACACCGCTGCCTGCACGCGGTCAGCCATCTGATCGAAGATCATTCGAAAAATACGGGAATTCCACTGCGATTTGCGGCTTCAAAACTGATCGAGGGTGACGAGCTGATCGTGAATCAGCTGGGGCTCGATCAGGAAGAGAGGGACACCCTCGCACATATCGTGAGCCGGATGGAAAAAGAACGGAAGATGGACAGAAGCGCGGCGATCGCGGACATGCGGTTTTCGTTTATCGAAAAAGTCTGCGAACAGTGCGTGGTAAAACCGCAGGAGAGCAAGGAACGCGCAAGAAGCCGCAGGATCGATCGTATACTGACCGGTAAATGGACCGCGATCCCGATGTTCATCGGTATCATGGCGCTGGTGTTTTATCTGACCTTTAGCGTTATAGGTGCATGGCTGCAGGGACTACTGGAGATCGGCGTAGGTGCACTGACAAAAGTTGTCGATGCCGCCCTGACTGCAGGCCATGTCAATGAAGTAATTCACGGACTGATCATCGACGGAATCTTTGAGGGCGTGGGCAGCGTGCTCAGCTTCCTCCCGATTATCGTCGTTATGTTCTTCTTCCTGTCCATACTGGAAGATACGGGATACATCGCCCGTGTAGCCTTCTTCATGGATAAGATGCTCCGAAGGATAGGCCTTTCAGGCCGAAGCATCGTTCCGATGCTGATCGGTTTTGGCTGTACGGTTCCCGCGGTAATGTCCACCAGGACACTGCCCAGCGAGCGCGACCGTAAGATGACCATCCTGCTGACGCCGTTTATGAGCTGTACGGCAAAGCTTCCTATTTACGGGTTCTTTGCGAACGCGTTCTTCCCGGAGATCAGCTGGCTGGTGACGGTAATTCTTTACTTTATCGGCATCATCGTAGGTATCATCATTGCATGTGTGTTCAAGAACACGTTGTTTAAGGGAGACGCGGTTCCGTTTGTCATGGAGCTTCCCAACTATCGTCTGCCCAGTGCAAGAAATGTTCTGCAGCTGCTGTGGGAAAAGGCAAAAGACTTTTTGCAGAAGGCTTTTTCCGTCATTCTGATCGCAACGATCGTCGTATGGCTGCTGGGGAACTTTGACCTCAGATTCAATGTCGTAAGCGACAGTTCGGACAGTATCATGGCAGCCATCTCGGGCGTAGTGGCTCCGATCCTGAAGCCTCTCGGACTTGGTGACTGGAGGATCGTGACATCGCTGATCAGTGGATTTATGGCAAAAGAAAGTGTGGCATCGGTTCTGAAAGTTTTATTTGCGGGCGGGGTCAGTACAGCCCTTACTCCTCTTGCGGCCTGCAGTCTGCTGGTATTCAGCCTTCTGTACACTCCCTGCGTGGCGGCAATCGCTACGATCAGGCGGGAGATGGGAAACAGATGGGCAATCAGTGTGGTTCTGTTCCAGTGCTTCCTGGCCTGGGTTTGTGCGCTTTGTGTACGCCTTATCGGTCTGGTAATAGGGATGCATTGATCACGCATTGAAAAATCTTTTCTCCTTTAGTATAATGAAAGGCGGAGAAATAATGAACGCTTTAGATATCCTGTTGATAATGATCATTGTCCTCGCGGTCGTTTGGGGCCTTCGCAGTATACATAAGGACCGGGTAAACGGAAAAGGATGCCTCTCGTGCGGCGGAAGCTGTGCGGGGTGTTCGGGGTGTACTCGCCCGGAGGATAAAAAATGAACGTGCTGATCGTGATCATTCTGGCTGCCGTCATAGGATGGGCGGTATATCATACCATACAGAAGTCTAAAAAAGGCGGAGGCTGCTGCGGCGAACATGAGGAGACGGAAAAACGGATCAAAGTAAAAGATCGAAATGTCCGGAATTATCCCTATACCGCAGAGCTGAAGATCGGCGGAATGACCTGCGACAATTGCGCGCGGAGAGTGGAAAACGCGCTCAATGGTCTGAAAGATACGTGGGCAACCGTTTGGATCGACGGCAACAGGGCAGTGGTCCGCACAAAAGATACTCCCGATGAAAAACAGATCCGTGAAACAGTAAGACAGGCAGGCTATGTAGTGACAGAATACAGGTTCGGGGAGTAAGGCACCGGCATCCGGCAGGATACAAAAGCGGCATTAAATGTTATGGAGGGAAAGGTTATGAAGCTTACGCTCAAACAGAAAGCCGCTTTCGGTGTCGGAGCGGTCGGGAAGGACATGGTATATGCATTGTCCTCCTCGTACATCATGTATTACTACCAGGATATCATCGGACTTTCAGCCTCATTCGTCGGATTTATCCTGATGATCGCACGTGTGTTTGACGCGATCAACGATCCGTTTATGGGAATTCTGGTTGCCAAGACACGCACAAAATGGGGACGTTTCCGTCCCTGGCTGGTTTCGGGCACAGTGCTGAACGCATTGGTTCTTTACGCGATGTTTTCTGCTCCCGATCTTAAAGGCGGAGCCATCATGGCTTTCTTCGCTGTGGTGTATATCCTTTGGGGCGTGACTTATACCATGATGGATATTCCGTACTGGTCCATGATACCGGCGATCACGTCCACACCTGAGGATACCGAAAACCTTTCGGTCATCGGAAGAACCTGCGCCGGTGTCGGCTCTGCACTGATCGCCATGGGGACCGTGCTTATGGTCAACAAGCTGGGCGGCGGTAACGAGAGGGCCGGTTTCAGCCGTGTCGCTCTGATCGTTGCGATCATTTTTGTCGTGACCGAGCTGATATGCGCTCTGGTCGTCAGGGAACGGGAAGGCATCTCGATGCACACGGCGAGCGTGAAAGAAATGTTTCAGGCTCTGTTCAGCAATGATCAGGCACTGGTAGTCGTGCTTTCGATCGTATTGATCAACAGTGCGCTTTATATCACCTCCAACCTGGTGATCTACTTCTTCAAGTATGACATGGGCGGAGAAAACTGGAGCGTCAATTATACACTTTTCTCGACTGTGGGCGGCGCCTGCCAGATACTGGGCATGATGGTCGTATATCCGCTTCTCAGACGCAAGCTTACCAACACGGCGGTGTTCCGCTGTGCCATCACGGCGGCGGTAACGGGCTATGCGCTGCTGCTTGTGTTCTGTCTGACAGGAAACGCGGGCAATCTGTATCTGCTGTTTGTTCCCGGCATTCTGATCTTTGCCGCGAACGGTATCCTGTCCGTGCTCACGACGGTGTTCCTGTCCAACTCGGTGGATTACGGCGAGCTGAAGACCGGGCACAGGGAGGAGAGCGTGATCTTCTCCATGCAGACGTTTGTCGTCAAGCTGGCATCGGGCGTCTCGGTGTTTATCGCGGGTGTCGGGCTTTCCGTCATCGGCCTTGTGGGGAATACCGAGGAGCAGGGCCCCATCACACAGCAGAGCGCCGGTACGATCATGGGACTTCGTCTTCTTATGACGATCATGCCGGTGGTGCTTCTGATATGTGCCATTCTTTTCTTTACAAGAAAATTCCGTCTGACGGATGATGTGGTGAAGGCAAACGCGGAGAAGCTTGGGAGAAGCAGGTGAAAAACACACGGGGACGGTCCTTTTGTGTTCGAGGAATACGGATGTAATTCACATTTACTGAACATCTCGAACACAAAAGGACCGTCCCCGTGTGTTTCACTTTATATTGTATAAAAAAAGGTAATTTTCGGAGTGACAACACAATTAGGACGGTGTATAATCAAGGTTATAGTACAAACTTAAAGTCCGGCTGAAGGCTCCGGCCCTGCCGTGACAGAAAGGGAAGGGTATGAGAAGACATAAATGGCTCAGAAACCTGTTGACTATCATACTGGTAGCGCTCCTCATCGCAATTGTGGCCGCAATCGTGCTTGTGGGAACCGGCAGGGCGGCAAAGATGCTTGAACAGAGGGGGATCACATTCCTCAAAAGCCGTGATGAAGCGCCGGCTGTGAGCAATACGGAAGAGACCGCTCCCGCTGAGGGTATCGTACCTGCCGACGGCACTGTACCTGCAGACGGTACGGTTCCGGCAGATGGAACAGTACCTGCAGACGGTACGGTTCCGGCAGAAGGAACAGCACCTGCAGACGGTACGGTTCCGGCAGAGGGAACCGCACCTGTAGACCTTACGGCTCCTAAGGATGCAACCGTTCCGACAGAGGGAACCGTTCCGACAGACCCGGCTGCGGCGGCAGCAACAGAGACAGAACCGACAAACACGGCGGAGGCGGCTACAGAAGCTGCCCCCGCCGAAATTGCGAAATTGATGATCGGAGATAAGGAAGTCAATCCGGGGGTCACATTTACTCCGGCAGCGACACAGGTGACTCCTGCGGCGGGTGAACTGACAAGTAAAAACAGTATTCTGATCAACCTTACGGACGACAGCATCGTGCTGGCGGATAAAGCGGACGAGAGGATCTCTCCCGCATCTATGACAAAGATCATGGCCCTTCTTGTTGCAGCGGAAACCCTCGATCCCGATGCACCGGTCACCATCACCGATGAGATGATCAACTACTGCGCGAGCAACGGCCTCAGTGCAGCAGGCTTTGAGGCGGGAAAAATATACCCGGCCCGCGATCTGATGTACGGTGCTATCCTTCCATCGGGAGGCGAAGCGGTTGCAGGTCTTGCCATAACGGCAGCAGGTTCTCTTGACGCATTTGTGGAAATGATGAATCAAAGAGCTGCGGATCTCGGCCTGACAGACACGCACTTTACAAACTGTGCGGGCCTGTATGACGCAGATCATTACACCACTGTAAAAGACATGGCGGCTGTTCTGAAAGCCGCGCTCACACTCAACGACCTTTCCCGTACCGTCCTCTCCACAAAAGTTTATACCATTCCGGCTACAGAAGAAGGAAAAGAGGATCTTGTCCTTTCCAACTGGTTCCTCCGCAGGATCGAGGACAGGGATGTGGGCGGTGAAGTTATCGCGGCAAAGACCGGATTTGTTACAGAATCGGGTTACTGCGCGGCGAGTTACGAAGTTTCGGCTTCCGGCGTTCCGTACATTTGCGTTACTGCCAATTCCGACAGTGAATGGAACTGCATCGACGATCACACCGGGCTGTATAAAAAATACGCGGCATAATAACATCCGGGCACGACGAGATAAATCGCGTTCCCTGCACATCGAAAGAAATGGTAAAGGGTATGGCAAGCAGAAAAAAAGGCGGCGCGGGACGATACCGCAGCCAGAAAAAAATATCAAGAATACTGATGCTCGCGGAGGCGGCGATTCTTGTGGCATCGCTCCTCCTGCTGATCGTCAACAATGTGCGTCCGGGCAAAATAACGACAGCGGAAAGCCGCAGGGCCGCGGTCGAGGCCGGAACACCGGCGCAGGCAGTACCGGGCTTTGAGGCAGCCGCCGCAAAAGCCAAAACGAAAGCGCCAGAACAGGAGGAACAGCCGGAGGAGGCTCCCGAGGAAGAAGTTCCTGAGGTGGAGGAAAAATCCGCCCCTGTCGATCCGGCGCCCACATCGTTCAGCCCGCATGCGGTCGAATCGACACAGCCTTCCAACCTGATCTCGTACACGAACATCGTGGTGGACGGCTATTATCTGGAGAGTGTCTCCGAATATCAGAACGACGGCGACATCAGTTTTGGCGTCGGCAGCGATTACACGAATGTCGACGGTATCATCGGGTTCCGCGGCAACAACTTCCGCAACAGGCCGGCATACGGCTTTGTGGATTATAAGGATCTTAACCTGAAAAGTATCTGGTCGATCGATACGGACGGCCTTACATACAACGGAAATACCTGGACGGGCAGCGGCTGGACAGGCCAGCCTCTGATGCAGAGGTGGCCGAAGGAAGTCAAACAGCACATGAACATGTACGACTCGGCCAAGAACAAGGACGACCTCGTCGAAGTGATCTATGCCTGCATGGACGGTTATGTATACTTCCTCGACCTGGAGACAGGAGAGAGGACGAGGGACGATCTGTTCCTGGGATACACCTTCAAAGGTGCGGGAGCGCTTGACCCGCGAGGCTATCCCATCATGTACCTCGGTTCGGGCATCAACAGCAACGAAGGCATCTCCCGTGCGTTCATCATCAATCTGCTGGACTGCAGTGTGATGTATACTTTCGGAAATTCGGATGAGTTTGAGCTCCGCGGCGTCGACTTTTTCGATTCTTCGGCTCTTGTGGATGCCGAGACCGACACGCTCATCTACCCGGGCGAGAACGGTATCCTCTATCTGATGAAGCTGAACACAAACTACGATCAGAACGCGGGAACGCTCTCCATAAATCCCACGCACTTCACCAAGTGGAGATACTGGGGAACCAGGACCAGCGATGTCAGTTACTGGCTGGGCATGGAGGACAGTGCGGTGGCCTACGGAGGCTATCTGTTTGTCGCGGACAACGGCGGTAACTTCATGTGCATCGACCTGAACACGCTCGAGCTGGTCTGGGTGCAGGATGTCCTTGACGATACCAACGGCTCTCCCGTCGCTTCGGTGGAAGACGGTCATCTGTACCTGTACATCAGTACTTCGTTCCATTATGGATGGCGAAGCTATGACACCGCTACCATCCCGATATGGAAGATCGATGCCGAGACGGGCGAGATCGTATGGCACACCGATTACACCTGCGAGACCGAGGACGGCGTTTCGGGCGGCGTACAGTCGACCATCGCTGTCGGTGAATATGACCTTTCCGATAATATCTACGTGACCGTATCCCGTACGGGCGGCACCTATGCCGGCGTTCTGGCATGCCTCAAAAAATCGGACGGCAGTGTCAGCTGGGAACACAAATCCGGCTATGCCTGGTCCTCTCCGGTATGCGTCTACAGCAAGACGGATGTCGGCAAGGTCCTCTACTGCAGCAGCGACGGTAACATGTATCTCCTGGACGGAGCGTCCGGCACCGAGCACAGTACATTCTCTCTGTCGGAGGGCGTCATCGAGGCATCACCTGCCGTCTACAACAACCGCGCGGTGGTAGGTACCAGAGACTGTAAGATCTGGTGTGTCGAAATAACGTAAATAATGTCGAAAAATGTCGAAAAATGACAGAATTTGCGACCGAAATATCTGACAATAATATGGATTTATCATCCCCCACATGCTATACTGATTCAGTAATTTGAGTCAGGAGGACAGCATTGTGGGGGATTTTTTAATTGAAAACAAAGACGCGCTCCCTTCCTCTTTTGTCCTGAACGGCCATTATGTGATCGAGGAGATGATCGGGCGGGGAGGTTTTGGGATCACTTACTCTGCGTTTGACACAAAGCTCCGCATCAAGGTGGCCATAAAAGAACTGTATCTTCGAAAAATATGCAGACGGAGGCCTGACGGAAATGTGACGGCGCCGGATGAATGCGCCGAAGTGTTCGCCGCAAACCGCAATAATTTTTTGGAAGAAGCCAGGGTTATGGCAGGACTGGGCAGTGCGGAGCTGCCGGGCATCGTCAAAGTCAGAGAATTCTTTGAAGACAACAATACGGCTTATATTGTGATGGAACTCCTGTCGGGCATCACGCTCAGGGAGTATGTAAAGCAGAAAGGCGGCCGTCTTTCCGAACAGCACATGTGCATGCTGCTGAACCGTGTGGCCGAAGCGCTGCAGGAGATGCATGACCGCGGTATTATTCACAAGGACGTGAGTCCCGACAACATCATGGTGGATGACGATGGGGGAGCGAAGCTGCTCGATTTTGGAGGATCCATGCGGATCGATGAGGAAAGACCCCTTGTACAGTTATCTTACAGACGAGGATATGCCGCCCCCGAACAGTACTCCTTCAGCTGTGCGCCGGGAAAGACGACGGATGTGTACTCGCTCGGCGCCACCGTGTATTACTGCCTGACGGGCAAAAATCCGGTGGATGCCGAAGAGCGCGGCAGGGGAAGAGGAATGCTTTCGCCGCGCGAACTGGGAGCGGATGTGAGCAGTGTCACGGAGAGGATCCTGCTTAAAGCCATGGATCTGAGGCAGGAGAGCAGATATCCGGATGCACAGGCATTCTGGTCACAGCTCAGGGAGAGCATTTTTACGCGGCGGGATCGCGGGCAGGAACAATCGAATATGCAGAAGACCGCCGCGGGAAAGAAGAAGGCATGGCTGCTTCCCGCGGCGATTTTTATTGCTGTAGCTCTGACTGCCGGCGTGCTTTTGACGCTGCTTCTGCCCGGCGGTTATGAGAAAGAAACGCAGGAGGAGAACGTGCCGCAGGACGTTCCCGACACAGCAGAGACAGGGCAGGAACCTCTTCAGAAGGGCCTTTCGGAATATGTCCCGGAGGAGGGAATGTACCGCATATACGCGTTTGGCGGTGAGGGACCCTGTCTGCATGTCTCGGACGACAGTCTGCAGGAGGGAGCACTCCTTGACGTGAGCGAAGGGACCGGAACATCAAGGCTGTTCGGCCTTGTGTACACGGGAGAGGGAACTTCGCTCAGGTGCGCCGGAAGCGGTTTCACGGTAAGCGTGCTGGACAATTCCCCGGAGAGCGGTGCCTATGTGTGCCAGAGGAAAGAAGACGGAACACCGCTGCAGTACTGGTACTTTGAGACGGATGAGGAAGGAAATGTCTATATCTGTTCGAGCTTCGGCACATATCTGGATGCGGGGGACCTGCTTACCGATCCCGATGCGAAGGTGCGGCTTAAGGACTTTACGGGGGAGGAGGGCCAGAGATGGAAACCGGTGAGACTTTGGGAGGAAGATCAGGGCTGAATCATAAATATGCAGAGCGAGTTTCGCTTCTATGGGACCTTGCGGTCAATGACCTGCGGCGTGCTGAGAAAGATACCGTGCTCGGTTGGGGCTGGACATTTGTCCGCCCGGCCGTCTCGCTGATCGTATACTATGTGGTATTTTCACTTTTCTTTGCCATGCCCGACGAGTCTCCGGGTGTGCCCTATTCGATCTGGTTCCTGTCGGGAATGCTGCCGTGGCTTTTCCATGCGGAGTGCCTGGGAACCGGGGTGTACTGCTTTTCGGAATACGGTTACCTGGTCAGAAAAATCTGCTTTCCGGTGTATCTGATCCCGCTCATCAGGCTGATATCGACATTTATCATCCATATTCTGTGCATTGCTCTGCTTGGCGCTTTGTGCATTTTTGAAAATCATTTTATGCAGATCAGACTCATCCGGCTTGTGTATGTCTGTGTATGTGAACTGTTTTACACGGGAACCGGACTGTTTGTCTGTGCGCTTCTTGCGGCATTTATGAGGGATATGGAAAGTCTGACGGCAATATCGCTGCAGGCCGGCATCTGGGCAGTGCCGGTCCTCTGGAACATGAGAAAGGTTCCGCGCAAGTTTGCGGAATTGCCGGCTTTTAATCCGATGTATCACGTTGTGCAGAACTTTCGGTATGCGTTCGGGTGCGAAGAAACGCCGGGGAGCGGACTTTCTTTGGCGGTGTTTCAGTCAGTATGCGCAGTGCTTCTGCTCCTTTGCATATTACTTTACAGAAAGCTTCGCGCTCATTTGCCCGATGTGCTTTGAATCGCGTTTGGAAAGGAAGGATGAGGATGGAGTGTGTACTTGAGGGCGAACATATCTGCAAAGAGTACAGGCTGTATCAAAGAACGGCCGATCGGCTGGTCGAAGCGGTGACGGGAGGAAAGATCGTGCGGGGAAAAAGGCATACGGCTCTACGGGATATCTCTTTCTCGGTGGAAAAGGGGGAAGCTTTTGGCATCATCGGGTCCAACGGGGCGGGAAAATCGACACTGCTTAAAATCTGCGCCGGCGTGCTGGAGCCCGATGCGGGAGAGCTGCATAAATGCGGGAAAGTCTCGGCACTGCTGGAGCTGGGCGCAGGATTTCATCCCGATTATACCGGGGCGGAGAATGTGCTGCTGACCGGAAGGGTCATGGGAGTACCCCGCAGTGTCATGGAAGAGAGGCTGCCCGGAATATTGGAGTTTGCCGGGATAGGGGCCTATGCGGATCAGCCGGTAAGAACCTATTCGAGCGGGATGTTTGCCAGGCTGGCGTTCGCCGCGGCAACCAACGTGGATGCGGACATTCTGATCGTGGATGAAGCGCTGAGTGTGGGCGACATCTATTTCCAGAACCGCTGTTTTCGCAGATTTGCCGAGCTGAGAGAGGGGGGCGTCACACTTTTGCTTGTCTCTCACGATCTCGAGACGGTCAGAAATATGACAAGCCGCACACTGTGGATCGAAAACGGGACGGCTAAGATGTGCGGGGAGAGCCGGGAGGTATGTAATGCCTATGCCGCGGAGATCCACCGAAAAGAAAATGAAGATTATCTGAAGAGGTCGAAGCGGGAGGCCGAATGCGGAGAGGAAACGCACGAAGCTGCGGATGAGCGGGCGGAGGAGTTCAAGGCCGTTCCTCCCGGAGTTCCCGGGATAGCGCCAAAAGCGGGGGATATCCTGAGCGGGAGTGTTCGGATCCTTCACTGCTATTTTGAAAATGCGCACGGAGAGGCCGTCAGCGAACTGACAGGCGGTACATTCTGCCGTCTGGTGATCGTGTTTGAGACTGAGGAGGAGCTGCAAAGATGCATTGTCGGGTTTGTCCTGCAGAATCGGAAGGGTGTGTCGATCATCAACAGCAATACGCTGACGGTGCAGGGAGGAAAGACCTTTCCCGTGCGTGCAGGCAGCCTTTGCAGGGTAGAGTTTGCCATGAACTTTCCGGTACTGTATCAGGATATTTATGTGCTGGACTGTGCAGTGGCAGAGGGGGAGTCGGTCATGGAAAACGAGCTGAAAACATGGATCTACGGGGCCACGACCGTCATGGTGCGGCCGCAGGGAACCTGCCTTGCGATCATGGATATCCCGCAGAAAGTTACCGTAAAAACAAGTGATATCGGACTTAAAGAAAGTATAGCTGCAGGCGGAAGGAGTGGTGTGCATGCACAGGTATGACATTGAGCTTGACGTAAATGCCGATGACGCGCTGAACGTGATCGCGGGAGACATCCCGCCGGGAAGCAGCGTGCTGGAGCTCGGCTGCGGAAACGGCCGGTTTACGGAATACCTCACGGCAAAGAAGAGCTGCAGGGTGGATATCGTGGACAGAGACAGATATCTGTTTCACAAAGCCAGGGCATTTGCGCACGATGGTGTCTGCGCGGATCTTCAGGGAACCGAGTGGAACGAATACTTTCAGGGCAGATATTTTGACAGGATCGTTCTTGCGGATGTTCTGGAGCATCTTCCGGACCCTCCGTCTGTACTGAAAAGCTGCGGCACATTTTTAAAACCGGGAGGTTCTGTCCTGATCTCGGTCCCCAATTTTGCGCACAATGATATTCTGCTTCAGCTGTACCGCGACGACCTGCCTGTCTGGGAGACCGGGATCATGGACTACACACACATGACCCTCTTTACAAGGCAGGGCATTCTGGGAATGCTGAAAGACTGCGGCTTTTCGCCGATAAAAACAGCAGCTGTCTGCAGGGCCACCGGAGAGACGGAGCAGCTTGCGGGGAAAAAGACCGGTTCGCAGGCATTGATCGCCGAATTGGAAAAAAGAAAATACGGGCATGTTTATCAGTGGGTCGTGAAGGCCGTGCCGGTCCGTTCATCATCGGGCACTCCCGAGGAACGATACCGCTCCGAACTTAAGCTGCTGGAGGAAGACAGACTTCGCATCCTTCGCGTATCTGCCATGAGGGACGACAATATCCTCCACCTGCAGCGGCTGCTGCGGGAAAAGAACCTGGCGGAGGAAACGCTCGTACGTGAAGTGAAAAGACTGGAGAGGGAGACTTCGCTCTACAGAGATTCCACATCGTGGAAAGTTACCGCTCCCCTTAGACGTGCAGGTTTTTTCTTCCGCCGGCTGCTGCGTGCTGCAGAGGGTACCGGGACGGAAAATCTGCCGGGACATCCTGCCCCGGCAGAAACGTGTGACCTTCCGGCTTACGATTTTCGCACTTTTGACGCACCTTTGGAAGAGCACCGCCCCCTGGTTTCCGTCATTGTTCCCTGCTATCAGCATGCGGAATTTCTGGAACAGAGGATGGAATCGGTGTTCAGACAGACTTATGACCGTGTTGAGCTGATCCTGCTGGATGACGGATCTACGGACGGAAGTCAAAGGATCCTGGAAAAATGGGCCCACAGATTTGCCGATGTGAAGCTGTGTTTTAATGAGAAGAACAGCGGGTGCGCTTTTTCACAGTGGATCAAAGGGATAAGCATGGCGAAAGGCAGCCTGATCTGGATAGCGGAGAGCGATGATTTTTGCGGGGATGACTTTCTGGAAAAGCTGGTTCCCTTTTTTGCCCGTGAGAGCGTGATGCTGGCGTACGCCGGGTGCGACTTTGTGCGCGGCGGTAGCATCGTGTGGACATCGGAAGCCTATCTTTCCGATATCCGGGAGCTTTCTTTTGACCGGCCTTTTGTGGTCTCGGCCGATCGATTTGTGCGGAGCGGGATGGGAGAGAAGAATCTGATCCCCAACGTCAGCAGCTGTGTGTTCAGAAACACCGGACCGGTAAGAAAGGAACTGGCTGACCGCCTGTGCAGAATGAAGCTCTGCGGAGACTGGATCTTTTATCTGGATCTCATCCGTGGAGGAAGCGTGGCATACACGCCCGAAACCAGGTGCGGTTACCGGGTGCATTCGGCGGGGACTTCGCTGCATGTACAGAAGACGGACCGGTATTACACCGAGTACGCGGCGGCGGTTCGCTATGCGGCACACTATTACAGGCTGCCGGAAGGGTGCGCAGAGCGGGTGCGAAGCAGGCTGATCGAGCATTATGTTTCCTCCCGCGGTACAACTTCCGAAGAAGCGGACAGAGCGGTTTCCGGGTTTTACGATCCTGAAGAAATCGAAAAAGAGGCGGAAAAGAGAACGATGCATGTGCTGATGTGCGGCTTTTCCCTTCGGACGGGCGGCGGAGAGACGTTTGCCATCCATCTGGCCGATGCGCTGAAGGAGAAGGATATCACGGTCACGTTTATGGACTACGGCGGCGATGCCCGCGATGAAAAGATACGCCTGCTTTTGAGACGGGACATTCCGCTCGTCACACTCACTTCGACGGACATCCTGATGCGTATGATGGAGGAGACCGGGGCGGACATTGTGCACACGCATCATGCCTCGGTCGACGGTGCGGTGGCGGTGTGGCTCAGGGATTCTGCCCATGGCCCCCGGCAGGTGGTTACCCTGCATGGAATGTACGAGACGATTCCGCCCCGGGACGCGGTCAGGACCATCGATGTGCTTAAAGAAACCTGCAGGCGATACGTGTATATTGCGGAGAAGAATCTGGGGCCTTTCCAAAAATGCGGAGTGCAGGCAGAGCGGTTTGTGCGGATCGACAATGCCCTTCCGTGCGGGACATGCAGAACTTTGGACAGAAAAAAAGAGGGTTATACGGATGAAGATTTTGTGTGCGTCATCGCGAGCCGGGGTATTCCCGAGAAAGGGTGGGCCGAAGCGGTGAGTGCTGTCAGGCGGGCAAACCGGGCGGGCGGCAGGCGCATATGTCTGATCATCCTGGGGGAAGGGCCGATGCGGGCCGGGCTTGAGCAGAAGAACGATCCGTTCATCCGCTTTGCAGGAGTGAAGGACAATGTCAGGGACTATTTTGCCATGGGTGACCTGGGCCTGCTGCCTTCCCGGTTCAAGGGAGAAAGCAGCCCGCTGACCGTGATCGAATGTCTGCAGGCCGGAAGGCCCGTCATCGCCACGGACATCGGTGATGTGCGGCATCAGCTTATGGACGAAAACGGGGAGCCGGCAGGGGTATTACTGCATCTTCACAGAGGCAAAATAAGTGTGAACGAGCTTGTCGACGCGATCGTCAGCCTCGCGGAGGACAGCTCCCTCTACCGGAAGCTGTCGGAAAGGTGCGCGGGTGCCGCAAAGAAATTTGATATGGAGCAGAATGTTTCCCGGTATATCGATGTGTATCGGAGCGTGCTTGCCGAAGATGAGGAGAAGGGTGTATGAGACGGCTTTTCTTCCTGTATATCATGGGGTACGTCGTGCTGATCGCTGCCATTTGTTTCCTCTATATCAGATCACCCGGAGAGACATTGATCCGCTATGAGCCGGAAGACGCAATAATTACGGACGGCGACGATTTTTTGTCATGGTTTGAGAAGAGCGATGCGATAAAAAGAGTGGGGTCTTCGGTCTTTACCTTCGAGAATGAGGGACCTTATGTGATGCTTCCGGGGCAGGCGGAGAATATCGGAGAAGTGATCATCATTCTGCGGGACCTGAGCTGCGCCGAAATACCCGGGCTGCTCTACGTCGGGGAAGAGATCGAAGGAAAGCCTCTGGGCCTTACGAAAGGTGTCAATGCGATCCACATCGCCGGAAATAAGGGAAACGTACAGATCGTGCTTATGCCGAAGCCGGGTGACACGATCAACGTACAGAAGGCAGCCGTGGCCCCGCGGGGTGCCCGCAGACATTTTCCGCAGAATCTGTCTGTGATACTGACCGCGGCTTATGTCGGCACCTGCATGGTGTTTGGACCCGGGCCGCATAAAAAACGAAGGATCGTGCCGGGACTGTGCATGGCTTTTCTGTTTTTTATGATGCAGCTTAGAAATACATGGTACTGTTTTGACGATTATGGGTATCTTTCGCTCACTTACCGGGGGTTTACGGACAACCGGGGACTGTCTTACGGAGCGGGGGAGATATTCAGTTTTTTGGCAAGGCATTACCTGGAGTGGGGAGGAAGGGTGACAGCCTTCTTTCTCGAAATCGTCCTCGGCAGAAATATCGCAGTTTTTCGGGTTATCTACAGCCTGATCCTGACGGGGATCGTGTACGAGATCTGCAGACTGAAGCAGGGCATGCCTGCTCTGTGGGTGCTGCTCATGTTTGGCTTTATCGATCTTTCCGCTGCTGCAGACGGAGCCCTGTGGTACACTGCGTCGGTTTTGTATGTGTGGCCGGTATATTGGTGCCTTTTGGGACTGCGAATAGAAAGAGAAAACAAAAAAACACGCTTTCGAAGGATCCTTTCCTGTCTGTGTCTTTTTCTTGCGGCTTCCGCGCAGGAGCAGATTTCTGCTGCGGTCGTGGCCATGTTTGCCATGGATGCGGCTGCGGATAAAGACCGCAGGAGAAGGGTCCCTGAAATGATATCTGTTGTTGCCGGTGCGGCCTTTCTTTTTGGCGCACCGGGGAACTACGCCCGTTTACGGGAGAGCAGCGGGGGAGAAATTCGGGCAAACAGTTTTCACCTCCTTCCTTACATTTGCTCGGATTCCGCCCGCTGCTCTGTACTGCTGTTCCTCCTTTCGGGAGGGACGGCAGGGCTCCTTTTAATATTGAGGTACAGGTCAATGCATCTTATAGCACATGCCGCGGCAGTTTTTGTGTTATCGGCCGCTTTTCGTATGGCTGTCGGATGCTGCGGCCTTGCCTCAGCCTGCAGGATACCGGCAGGTTTGATCCCCGGGGGGAGAAACGGCCGCTTTTTCCTGTATGTTTCGGCTGCCGTACTGATCGTATCATTTTTGGAGCAGGTGTTTTATATTCGCCGCTTTTACCCCGGGCTTATAAAATTTTTTGCCGGGGCATTGGCCGCATCTGCGGTGATGCTTGTCTCGCCGCAGATATCGGCCAGGATGTTTCTGCCGGCCTTCTTTTTTATGATGCCGGCAACGGGGGTAATTATGACCGATCTGTATCGGACTGTCATTGAAGCGTGCAGATCTTCGGAACCGTTTGGGGGCGGAGGACGCCTGAAGCGGATCTATACGGCAGCTGTTTCATGTTTTGCCTTCGCATTGGCAGGCACTCTGCTTGCGCATGGAGGGATGAATGCGGATGAGCGGCTGGTGGGATACTTCAGAAATACTGCGGCGGAAGAGTACAACATTTCCGTCCTTGAAAACTATGAAGACTTTGCCGATGACAATGGCCTGATCACACTGAAGAAACATTATGACGATGAATATGGAAACATCATGCCTTATATGCATGGGTATGAATGGATTCAGGATTACATAAACGCAATGTATGATCTGCCCGGGGATGCGGTGGTGCGCTTTATGGATCGACGGTAACTTTTGAATGAAAGAATGGAGGCGGGGTATGATACCAAGGCTTGCAATTGTTGTTCCGTGTTTCAATGAAGAAAAAATGCTGAAGCTGTTTATTCCTGCATGCAGAGAGAAGCTGGATGCGCTTATGACCGCAGGAAAGATCAGGGCGGACAGCTTTCTTCTGCTGGTGGACGACGGGAGTGCGGACTGCACCTGGAAGGCGATCGTAGATGCGCACCTGCGGGATGAGAACGTACGCGGCATCAGACTGTCGCGCAATTTTGGGCAGCAGAATGCACTGTACGCGGGGCTCATGAGAGTTTTGCCGGAGTGTGATGTGTCGGTGACAATGGACGCCGATCTGCAGGACGATATAACGATCCTGCCCGAGATGTTTGAGAAGTATCGAAAAGGCTGCGAGATCGTGTTTGGTGTGCGAAGCAGCAGACCGGCGGACACAAAGAGCAAAAGACTGGCGGCGGAACTTTTTTACAGATGCAAAAAACTCACAGACCCCCGCACGATCCCCGACCACGCCGATTATCGCCTGATGAGCCGCAGAGTCATGGAATCGCTGGCTTTATATAAAGAACAGAGTCTTTATCTGCGGGGGATCGCGGCGGACATGGGATACAAAAGTGCCTGTGTTTTTTACGAGAGAAAGGCACGAAAGGCGGGAAAGCCTTCATATACCATAAAGAGGATGGCAAAGCTTGCCGGGGCCGGTTTGCTGTGCGGCGCCGGCGGTTTTTCCCTTGCCGGATGCTTTCTGGGCGCTGCGGCGGTTCAGATGCAGATCGGTGCACTCGTGGGGCTTTTGGGTAAAGCTGCGCACGGCAGCAGACGTGCCGGAGGGGGCAGTGCAGATGCGGGATTCTGCGCGCTTTCAGTTCTGGGACAGGCGGGTATGCTGTTCCTTGGTGAAGCCATCTTAAAAGAGACGAGGAGGAGACCTCGATATCTGGTCTGTGACTCGACGGATTGATCGTACAAGCTTGAAAATATTCAGATGTCTGCTATACTTAACATGATATAAGAAAAACACAAAAGGACCGTCCCCGTGTGTTTTTCGTGACTCGTAGAGCGTCAGACAGATAGGAGCTTTTCATGAAATACAGATCAGACAGGTACGGCACAAAGATATCACAGCTGGGATTCGGCTGCATGAGGTTTCAGAGAAAAGGAAATGCCATCGATTACGAAAAAGCCGAGAAGCAGGTGATGGCCGCGATGAAGCACGGGGTCAACTATTTTGACACGGCTTATCTTTATCCGGGCAGCGAGGAATGCATGGGTAGGATCTTTGAGGAGAACCGGTGCAGAGACAAGGTGTATATTGCGACGAAGCTTCCGCAGTACCTGATGAGGAACGCGGAAAACATCGAAAAGACTTTCCGCGAGGAGCTCACCCGGCTTCGCACAGACTATATCGACTATTATCTTATGCATATGTTTACGGACTATTCCGAGTGGGAGCATCTGCAGAAGCTCGGGATAGAGGAGTGGATCAAGGAGAAGAAGGAAGCGGGAAGCATCCGCAACATCGGGTTCTCATACCACGGCGACTTTGACATGTTCGAAAAGATCCTGAATGCGTATGACTGGGACTTCTGCCAGATCCAGTACAATTATCTGGACGAACACACCCAGGCGGGCAGAAAGGGCCTTCAGGCTGCCGCGGCAAAAGGAATCCCGGTGATCATCATGGAGCCGCTTCGCGGAGGCAAGCTGGTCAATCTTCCGACGAAGGCGAAGGAACTGCTGCAGGCGGATGAGAGAGGGTATACTCCCGCCGAGCTCGGCCTCAGGTGGCTGTGGAACCAGCCGGAGGTGACGTGCGTCCTCTCGGGAATGAACACCATGCAGATGGTAAAGGAGAACATCCGCATCGCGTCTTCGGCAGAGCCGGGGCACTTTACCGAGGAAGATTTTGCGCTGGTCGAGAAGATCAAAAAGATCATCCGCGAAAAGGAAAAGGT
>CAMNGN010000015.1 GCA_946538475.1 uncultured Blautia sp. | reverse complement strand
AACAGCTGAGGGCAGTCTATCGAGCCGGCTATTATGGAAATCTTGCGGTCATGTTTCCGATGATCTCTTCGCTTGAGGAACTGGACGAGATCGACGATATGATCATCAGCGCAAAGCGCAGCCTTGCAAACCGCGGCATTCCTTTCCATGATATCGATAAAGGCGTGATGATCGAAACACCCGCGGCGGTCATGATCGCGGAGGAACTGGCCGCCAGAGTGGACTTTCTGAGCATCGGTACGAACGACCTGACGCAGTACACCCTTGCGATGGACAGGCAGAATCCCCTTCTGAAAGAAAAGTACAACGATCATCATCCGGCGGTCCTTAGGATGATCAAGATGGTCATCGACGCGGGACATCGGGCAGGGTGCAAAGTGTACATCTGCGGCGAGATCGCGGCGGACACCGCACTCACCGAGACCTTTCTTCGCATGGGCATCGATGCGCTTTCGGTGGTTCCGGCGTGCGTTCTCCCGGTGCGCAAGGCCCTGCGATCCACCGATCTTTCGAAGAATCCCTATGAACCTGTATGAAAGTCAGCCTTGCTTTATAACTCTACCGTTGGTATAATCAAAGAATACCATTTAATAACCGACAGCTCACGGAGTGAGCCAATATAGATCACAGAGGAAAACAACATGAAAATAGCAGTAGCAGGAACCGGTTATGTCGGGCTGTCCATCGCGGTGCTCCTTTCACAACACAATGAAGTGACGGCGGTCGACATCATTCCGGAAAAAGTAGAAATGATCAACAACAGGATCTCCCCGATCCAGGATAAGGAGATCGAAGAGTATCTTGCCGGTAAAGAACTTTCTCTGACAGCGACCCTGGACGGAGAAGCAGCCTACAGCACAGCCGATTATGTGGTCATCGCGGCGCCGACAAACTATGACAGCCGCAGAAACTATTTTGATACTTCAGCCGTCGAGACGGTTATCCGGACTGTGCTGAAGGTAAATCCGAACGCGATCATGGTGATCAAATCCACTATCCCTGTAGGCTATACGGAGAGCGTGCGCAAACAGTTCAATACCAAAAACATCATTTTCAGCCCTGAATTCCTCAGAGAGAGCAAGGCACTTTACGACAATCTTTACCCCAGCCGTATCGTCGTCGGCACAGACCTTAATGATGAACGTCTGGTCAAAGCAGCCGATACATTTGCGGGACTGCTCAAAGAGGGAGCAGTCAAAGAAGAGATCGAAACACTGATCATGGGCTTCACCGAGGCAGAGGCAGTAAAGCTGTTTGCCAACACCTACCTTGCGCTCCGTGTAAGCTTTTTTAACGAACTTGACACCTATGCAGAAGTCAAAGGGCTCGATACTGCGCAGATCATCAACGGCGTATGCCTTGACCCGCGTATCGGACGTCACTACAATAATCCGTCATTCGGATACGGCGGCTACTGTCTGCCGAAAGACACAAAACAGCTTCTGGCCAACTATCAGGACGTGCCGGAAAACCTGATCCAGGCTATCGTAGATGCCAACAGGACCCGTAAGGACTTTGTCGCCGACCGGGTACTGCAAAAAGCCGGATATTACAGCTATCGTGAGGATAACGACTACAGCAGCACAATGGAAAAGAGTGTCACGGTAGGTGTGTACAGACTCACGATGAAGAGCAACTCAGATAATTTCAGACAGAGCAGCATACAGGGCATCATGAAAAGAGTCAAGGCAAAGGGAGCAACCGTTATTATCTACGAGCCCACGCTTGAGGACGGTTCCACCTTCTTCGGAAGTAAAGTGGTGAACGATCTGGCCCGGTTTAAGGAAGAATCCGATACAATCATAGCAAACAGATATGATCCGAGTCTTGATGATGTGATCGATAAGGTTTATACCAGAGACCTGTTCCGACGAGATTAGAAAAAAGGGGAGAATAAGTATCATGAAAAGAAGAAGATTCGGAGGCCCCGCAGGAAAGATCCTTACGCTGCTGCTCATCCTGGCGGCTGCAGGAGTAGTCGTTATCGTGCGCAATACCAACATGATACCGACGAAATATCTGATCCTCGGCGGAATCGTGGCGGGCATTCTTATCGGCGTAGTCGGTTATCTTACCTGGAACTTCAACCACAGAGGAAGATTTGTCATCGGCCTGTTTTTGTGGTTTGCCTTGTTGATGGTGTTTGCCGTTGCGGCCATGTATGTGACACGGACCCGCACGACCATCACCGATATAGCTACGCCCGATGTCGAAGTTTCTGAGATGGGTCTCTTTGTCGCGCAGACCGCGACGGCCACAACAGCGGCCGAAACGGCAGGCTCCACGGTCGGTATCCTTCGGGATCTGGACAGAGAGAACACCAATGCCGCGATCGAAGAGTTCAGCGAAGACATCGGAAGCACTCCGGAAACGATCGAGTACGACGGTCTTACCGAACTGGTGGACGGCCTTGTTTCGGGAGAGACCGGTGCGATCATTCTGAACACCGCTTATCTGGATGTCATTCGTGATCTTGAAGGCTATGCGGCTCTGGATTCGATGATCCGGCAGGTCGAAACAAAAAATGTCGAGACCGAGCTTCAGCCTGCGGTCACACAGACGACAGTGACGTACGGCGGTTCTTCGGAAGGCGTTGTGAGCCCTGCCGATTCGACAGACAGCAGCAGCACCCAGGCACCTGTCGCGGAAAATGTAAATAAAGACGTGATCGTTGTCTATATCAGCGGTATCGATAACCGCGGCGGCATTGTCGCCAAGAGCCGAAGCGACGTCAATATTGTCGCCGTGGCCAACATGAAGACAAAACAGATGCTCCTGATCAACACACCGCGTGATTACTTTGTACCGCTTTCCATTTCGAACGGTGCTCCGGATAAGCTGACGCATGCAGGTATCTATGGCATCAACTGCAGTATGGATACGCTCAGCATGCTCTACAATGTCAGCATTCCGTACTACATCAAAGTCAACTTCCAGGGCTTTATCGATATTATCAATGCCCTCGGCGGAATTGATGTGTATTCGGATTATGAGTTTGACAGCAAGAATGAGCTTGGATGGCATTACGTTCAGGGAATGAATCATATGGATGGCGAGGCCGCGCTGACTTATGCAAGAGAGCGTTTCTCCTTTGCTGACGGCGACCGCCAGAGAGGTAAGAACCAGATGGCCGTCATTGAGGGCATCATGGCAAAAGCTTCCAGTACCGAGCTTCTCACCAATTATTCGGCGATCATGAAGAGTCTGGAGGGCAGTTTCGAGACAAATATCTCTTACGATGAAATCGCCAGGATCATGCAGAAACAGCTGAATGAGAACGGCGCCTGGAATCTGGTCAGCTATAGCGTGAACGGTACCGGCGGTACCGAAAAACCGTATTCGCTCAGTACTCCGGCATACGTCATGATTCCCGACCAGTCGACCGTGGATACGGCCAAAGCACTGATCCAGGATGTGATCAATGACATGGTCCTTCAGCAGGTCGATGAGGAGATCACTCCGCTTCTGAGTCCGGAGGAAGCAGATGCTGTTGCGGCTGAAGCCAACGGACTGCCCGCACCGGGGACCGATCCTGCGGCATCCGGCACAGCAGCGCCGGCTGAAGACATGGTAGCCGCTCCTGTGGCAGATCCTGTGGTAGAAGTGGTGCCCGCTGTATAAACAGATAGAATCATAAAAAACAGGCCCTGCCTTTCATGACGATCATGAAGGGCAGGGCCTTTGATTATCTGCGCTGTTATGTCAGAATTCGATCTCTCTGAGATAGCGGGCAAGCGCGTCTTTCCAGTCGGGAAGACGGTTAAACCCTGCTTCGGAAAGTTTGCTCTTGTCCAGCCGGCTGTTAAAAGGACGGGCGGCTTTGGAAATGCCGTATTCGGCGGTGGTGACCGGCTTGACGGTCAGGTGCTCTGCGTCATATTCCTCATGACCGAGAGCGGCAGCCTGCCGAAAGATCTCGCACGCGAAATCGTACCAGCTGATATATCCGCCTTCGTTTGTGGCATGGTAATAGCCGTATTTGTCCGTCTTTATCATATCGCACAGCAGCACGGCAAGATCAAGGGTATATGTGGGTGTTCCGATCTGATCGTTGACGACCTTCAGAAGATCATGGCTTTTACCCACATTCAACATGGTACGGATGAAATTCTTTCCGTTCTTGCCGAACACCCAGGCGATACGCACGATAAAAAACTTTTCGAGCGCTTCTTTTACGGCCAGTTCGCCGGCAAGCTTGCTGGAGCCGTACATGCTGAGCGGCTTATAATCGGTACAGTCAGGCTTCCACGGGTCTGTTCCGGTGCCGTCAAAGACATAGTCCGTGCTGATGTATACCATCGGACAGTCGATTTCTTTGCAGGCAGCAGCGATATTTGCGGTGCCGCCCGAATTTATGGCCATGACTTTATCACGATTTTCTTCATCCTCGGCAGCATCCACGGCTGTCCAGGCGGCACAATGGATGACAACGTCGGGAGATGCGGACCGGATTTCTCTTTTTACTGCGTCCGAATCGGTAATATCGAGGGAAACATATGGAGCGGAAGTCACCGGAGAGCCGTCCGCTATACCGCTGTATACGGCGGCAAGATCCGATCCGATCCCTGTTTCTCCGCGGGCAGCCAGCTCATTCATGACATCGTGTCCCAGCTGACCGGCAACGCCTGTTACAAAAACCTTCATGGTTATGCCCCCTTAGCGATTTCCGTACATTTTCTCGTAATAATTCTGATATTCTCCGGAGATGATGGTTTCCCACCATTCTTTGTTGTCCAGGTACCACTTGATGGTCTTTTTGATACCGTCTGCAAATTTGGTCTCGGGCAGCCAGCCGAGCTCATTGTGGATCTTCGTGGGGTCGATGGCGTAACGCATATCATGTCCTTTGCGGTCCGTCACATATGTGATGAGGCTCTCAGGCTTGCCGAGTTCCTTGCAGATGATCTTGACGATATCGATGTTCTTCATCTCGTTATGGCCGCCGATGTTGTAAACTTCGCCGACTCTGCCTTTATGGATGATCAGATCGATCGCTTTGCAGTGGTCCTCCACATAGAGCCAGTCGCGGACATTCTCACCTTTTCCGTAGACCGGGAGCGGCTTGTCGTTCAGCGCGTTGGCGATCATCAGCGGGATAAGCTTCTCCGGGAAATGGTACGGACCATAGTTGTTGGAGCAGCGGCTGATGGTGACAGGAAGTCCATAGGTACGATGATAGGCAAGGACCAGAAGGTCGGCGCCTGCTTTCGAAGAACTGTACGGGCTGCTGGTGTGGATGGGGGTCTCCTCGGTGAAGAAGAGATCCGGACGGTCGAGCGGAAGATCGCCGTAAACTTCGTCGGTAGAAACCTGATGATATCTCTGAATGCCATATTTGCGGCAGGCATCCATGAGTACGGCAGTACCTTTGATGTTGGTATCAAGGAAAACCTCGGGATTTTCGATGGAGCGGTCCACATGGCTTTCCGCAGCAAAATTGACGACGATATCCGGTTTTTCTTCTTCAAACAGTTTGTAGACGGCTTCTCTGTCGGTGATGCTTTCCTTTACAAAGCGGAAATTGGGATTGTCCATCACAGGGGCGAGAGTCGAAAGATTTCCCGCATAGGTGAGGCAATCCAGGCAGACGATCCGATAATCGGGATATTTGCCGAGCATGTGAAAAATAAAGTTGCTGCCGATAAATCCGGCACCTCCGGTAACGATAATGGTCATTTCTATGTCTCCTTCTAAATTATTTAAAGCGGCAGGTCGGTTTTTGACGTGTACCGCCCGATCATCAATGAAGCGTATCCAGATACTTGCCGTCCAGAACGTCCTTGAGGTACTGACCGTACTGGTTCTTTTTGAGCACTTCATATACTTCGAGTACTTCCTCCCGGGAGATCCAGCCGTTCAGATAGGCGATCTCTTCCAGGCAGGCGATCTTTCTGTGCTGGTGGTCCTCCATCGTCTTTACAAAGTTGGTTGCTTCGACAAGGCTTTCGTGTGTGCCGGTATCGAGCCAGGTAAAGCCCTGTCCGAGAAGCTCCACATTTAATTCCCCGCTGTCCAGGTAGATGCGGTTGAGGTCTGTGATCTCGAGCTCGCCTCTTGCGCTGGGCTTGAGGTTTTCGGCATATTGTACTACACGATTGTCATAAAAGTAAAGACCTGTGACGCAATAATTGCTCTTGGGCTTAGCCGGCTTTTCTTCGATGGAAATGGCTTTTCCCTCCTGATCGAACTCGACGATGCCGAAACGCTCGGGATCGTCCACATAATATCCGAACACAGTGGCGCCTTTGCCTGTCTCGGCGTTCTCTACGGCGGCTTTGAGCCTTTTTCTGAGCCCGTGGCCCGCAAATATATTGTCTCCCAGGACCATCGCGACGCAGTCGTCTCCGATAAATTCCTTTCCGATAATAAATGCCTGAGCAAGTCCGTCCGGGCTCGGCTGGACTTCGTAGGAAAGCTTTACACCGAACTGGGTGCCGTCGCCCAGCAGTTCGCGGAACCTTGGGGTATCCTGCGGTGTGGAGATGATCAGGATATCGCGGATGCCGGCATTCATAAGGACAGACATCGGATAATAGATCATCGGCTTATCATAAATAGGAAGAAGCTGCTTTGATGTGACCATCGTAAGTGGATACAGACGTGTGCCTGACCCGCCTGCAAGAATGATTCCTTTCATAATCGACTCCTTTTCGTTTATTTTTATCCATACTTAACTGTCATTATATTAGAAAATGTCCTGTGGGGCAAGGGTTTGTACATGATTGACATACCAAATAATATTGATTTTTATCGGTGTTGTTGGTATTATGGGTATCACAATCTGTGATGAGAGGTGGTTTGACTATGCCGAAGCATAAAAAAAACCATACACATGTGATCTCGCGGGTCGAACCCGGGAGCATCGGTGAAGAACTTGAACTTGCGGCCGGCGACAGACTGATATCGGTAAACGGAAAAGAACCTGAAGATGTTTTTGATTACCGTTATCTGATGAATGACGAGATGGTCGACCTGATCGTAGAAAAAGCGGATGGGGAGATCTGGGAGCTGGAAGTCGAAAAAGAATATGATGAGGATCTGGGGATCGAGTTCGAGAACGGGCTGATGGATGATTATCGGTCCTGCTCCAACAAATGTATTTTCTGCTTTATCGATCAGATGCCTCCGGGTATGCGTGAGACACTGTATTTTAAGGACGACGATTCCCGGCTGTCTTTCCTGCAGGGTAATTACGTCACACTTACCAACATGAGCGACCACGATGTGGAGCGCATCATCCGGTATCGCATGGAACCGATCAATATCTCTTTTCAGACGATGAACCCGGAGCTGCGCTGCAAAATGCTCCACAATCGTTTTGCCGGAGCAGCACTGGAAAAAGCTAAGCGGTTCCGCGATGCCGGCATAATAATGAACGGGCAGATCGTTCTCTGCAAGGGCTATAACGATGGCGCAGAGCTGGAGTTCAGCATCGATAAGCTTTCCGAATATGCACCTGTGCTGCAGAGCGTGTCGATCGTCCCGGTCGGCCTGACAAAATACAGAGAAGGGCTGTGTCCTCTGGAACCGTTCACTGCAGAAGAAGCGCGCGAAGTTCTTGCGACCGTGCACAGATGGCAGAACGTCATGATGGAGAGGCATGGAATACATTTTGTGCATGCTTCGGATGAGTGGTATATCCTTGCCGGCGAAGAGCTTCCGGAGGAAGACAGATATGACGGCTACCTTCAGCTGGAAAACGGCGTGGGTATGCTCAGACTTCTGGATACGGAGGTCAATGATTATCTGGATCAATTGACAGGAGACGACAGAACCGTCTCGGGGACGATCGCGACAGGGCTTCTGGCCGCTCCGTTTTTGCGGAAACATATGGAAGCCGTGAAGAGAAAATTCCCCAATGTGAATATAGAGGTCAGAGAAATCGTCAATCGCTTTTTCGGAGAAAGGATCACGGTCTCCGGCCTGATCACCGGACAGGATCTGATCGAACAGCTTAAAACCGGCTTTAACGGAGATTTTCTCTTCCTTCCCTGCAGTATGCTGAGAGAGGGAGAAGAAGTTTTTTTGGATGATATAACCGTGTCCCAAATAGAGCAGGAGCTGCACGCCGGGATAGTGGTGGTGCAGAGCGACGGTGCCGATCTGGTAAAAGCGGTGCTGGGAATGCGCTTTGAGGGACCGAAGAAAAGGAGACAGATGTATGAGCAGACCGGTAGTGGCCATAGTGGGCAGGCCTAATGTGGGAAAATCCACATTGTTCAATGCCCTGGCCGGACAGAAAATTTCTATTGTAAAAGACACCCCGGGAGTGACCCGGGATCGTATCTATGCGGACGTGACGTGGCTGGACAAGAGCTTCACCCTTGTGGATACAGGAGGAATCGAGCCAGACAGCGGTGACATTATCCTTTCGCGCATGCGTGAACAGGCACAGATCGCGATCGATACGGCGGATGTCATCATTTTTATGACCGATGTGCGTCAGGGACTTGTCGATTCCGATTCCAAGGTGGCGGATATGCTGCGCAGAAGCGGAAAGCCTGTGGTCCTTGTCGTGAACAAGGTGGACTCCATGGCAAAATTTCAGATGGACGTCTACGAATTCTACAATCTGGGGATAGGCGAACCGTACGCGATCTCCTCCGCCAACATGCTCGGCCTGGGAGATATGCTGGATGTGGTCATCGGCTATTTTCCGGAGGATACCGGGGAAGAGAAAGAGGACGATACGCCGCGCATCGCCATCGTCGGCAAGCCGAATGTGGGCAAGTCTTCTCTGATCAATAAGATCCTGGGCGAGGAACGTGTCATTGTTTCGGATATAGCGGGAACCACAAGGGACGCGGTCGACACGCGGGTCCGCGTGCAGGGCAAAGACTACATCCTTATCGATACCGCAGGACTCAGGCGTAAAGGCAAAGTCACCGAAGATATCGAGCGTTTCAGTGTGATCCGTACCGTCTCGGCGGTGGAGCGTGCCGGCATAGTCGTGATCATGATCGATGCCACCGAAGGCGTCACGGAGCAGGATGCCAAGATCGCGGGAATCGCGCATGACAGAGGAAAAGGCGTGATCATCGCGGTCAATAAGTGGGATGCGATAGAGAAGAACGATAAGACCATCTATCAGCATACAAACAGGATCCGCGAAGTACTTTCGTTTATGCCCTATGCAAAGATCCTGTTTATCTCCGCAAAAACGGGGCAGAGACTGCCTAAGCTTTTTGAGGCGATCGATCAGGTGATCGAAAACCAGACGCTTCGCGTGCAGACAGGTGTGCTGAACGAGATCCTCTCGGAAGCGGTAGCCATGCAGCAGCCGCCCTCCGATAAGGGAAAACGGCTGAAGATCTATTACATGACGCAGGTGGGTGTTAAGCCGCCGACGTTTGTGGTGTTTGTCAATGATAAGGAACTGATGCATTTTTCCTATGTCCGTTATCTGGAAAACCGCATCCGCGATGCTTTCGGGTTCGAGGGGACTTCGCTGAAATTCTTTATCAGAGAGAGAGGAGAGAAAAACTGAAATGGAACGTATTGCTTGTCTCGTGATCGGATATGTGTTCGGCCTGATCCAGACCGGGTATCTTGTCGGAAAATTCCATCATGATGATATCAGAAAGCACGGAAGCGGAAACGCAGGCTCCACCAATGCGCTCAGGGTGTACGGCGTCAAGGCCGGATTGATCACCCTGCTGATCGATGTGCTGAAATGTGTGGTTGCGGCCGTCATCGTAAGCGGTCTGTTCGGAGGCAAAAATCCGGAGGCTGTAAGGCTGCTGCGAATGTATGCCGGTGCCGGCGTTATCCTTGGCCATAACTTCCCGTTTTTCCTGGGATTTAAGGGCGGAAAAGGTGTAGCCTCCACACTGGGGCTTTGCATTATGATCGACTGGCGTGTGGTGATCGCGGCGCTGATCGTCTTTATTGGGCTGGTCGTGCTGACAAAATATGTGTCTCTGGCCTCGCTGTGCGCCTATACCACAGCGCTTATTTCCATGATCATATTCGGACAGATGGGCTTTTATCACATGCCGCAGAAGTACCTGACCGAAATGTACATTGTGTTCGGAGCCCTGACGGTGCTGACTTTCTATCGTCACAGACAGAACATCGTGCGTCTGATGAACGGGACGGAAAGCAAGATCTCACTTGGCTCACACAAGTAAAGCGGAGGGCTGAAAATGGCAAAAATCAGTATTATGGGAGCAGGAAGCTGGGGAACCGCCCTGGCTGTCCTGCTGCATCAGAACGGCCATGAGGTCGTTCTTTGGTCGTGTCTGCAGGATGAAGTGGACATGCTGAATGAAAAGAGAGAACATGCCTCCAAGCTTCCGGGCGTGATGCTCGACCCGGCGATAAGTGTCACTTCTGATCTCGAGGGAAGCCTTAAGGATCCGGACGCAGTGATCCTTGCGGTGCCTTCTCCTTTTACCAGAAATACGGCAAAGAGTATGAGAGAGTATGTGCGGGAGGGGCAGAAGATCGTCAATGTGGCAAAAGGAATAGAAGAGACCACACTGATGACGCTGAGCGAGATCATCGAGGAGGAGATCCCGCAGGCGGATGTTTCGGTGCTGTCGGGCCCGAGTCACGCCGAGGAGGTCGGCAGGGGAATTCCGACCACCTGTGTGGTGAGCTCCAAAGAGCGCAGCACAGCGGAGTATCTGCAGGGAATCTTTATGAGCCCTGTTTTCCGTGTGTATACAACACCGGACATGCTCGGTGTGGAGCTTGGCGGCTCACTTAAAAACGTTATCGCCCTCGCTGCAGGAACCGCCGACGGTCTCGGGTATGGAGACAATACAAAAGCGGCGCTGATCACAAGAGGGATCGCCGAGATCGCAAGGCTCGGCACCAAAATGGGTGCACGGCAGGAGACATTTTACGGACTGTCCGGAATAGGAGACCTGATCGTCACCTGTGCCAGTGTCCACAGCCGTAACCGCAAAGCAGGTTTCCTGATCGGTCAGGGATATACGATGGAAGCGGCCATGAAAGAAGTGAAGATGGTGGTGGAAGGCGTGTATTCCGCTAAGGCAGCTCTGCAGCTTTCAGAGAAGTACGAGGTGGAGATGCCGATCGTGGCCGAGATCAATAAAGTTCTTTTTGAAGGGAAACCGGCCGATGAGGCGGTGCGGGATCTGATGATAAGAGATAAAAAGGTGGAGGCACCGATGCTGCCTTGGTGAATAAAAGAAAACACAGGGGGACGGTCCTTTTGTGTTCGCACTTAGGTGGGAGGCGCACATAGTGCACATCCCCTAAGTGCGAACACAAAAGGACCGTCCCCCTGTGTTTTCAGAACGGTATATCCCTCAGATCCTCCGGCTTCTCCACAAAGTGCCGGTGCTGATTCATCGTCTCGATGATCGCCATATCCTCCTCCTCGATCTCAAAATCAAAGATATCGGCGTTGGTATGGATGCGGTCGGGCGACACGGACTTGGGGATCACGGACAGACCCTTTTGCAGGGCCCAGCGGAGTGCGATCTGTGCCGGTGTCTTTGCGTACTTTGTGGCGATCACGCAGATGATATCCTCGTCGAGCACGGCGCCGCGGGCCAGCGGTGCATAAGCCTGCACGACGATATCGTTATCTTTGCAGTACTCGATCAGTTCGTTCTCGACGTTCAGCGGATGGCACTCTATCTGGTTGACAGCAGGAACGATGCCTGATACTTTGCGGAGCGCTTCCAGATGGCGGATGCCAAAATTGCTGACGCCTATGGCCCTTGTCTTTCCGGCGGCCAAAAGCTTTTCCAATGTCTGCCATGTCGCGGCATAACAGCCGGGCACGGGCCACTGGATCAGGAAAAGGTCCACATAGTCAAGCTGAAGGCGCTCAAGGCTCCGCTCAAATGCACCGGCAGTATCGCCGAGGCGTTGAGCGGTATTCCATACCTTCGAGATGATAAAAAGATCCCTCCTGGGTACCCAGCAGCGGGAGATGGCACGCCCGATGACTTCTTCGTTTTTGAACACCGGCGCGGTGTCGATCATTCGGTAGCCTGCAGTGACAGCGGAATTTATGGCAGTCACTGCAGAGCGTTCGTCATTGATATTATAAACTCCCAGCCCAAGAAGCGGCATGGTGATGTCATTGTTCAAAAAAGTGGTTTGTTTCAATACTAAATCCCTCCCGGTGTATGGCTGACGCAGGAAAGACTGCGTATCCCAAAATTCATTTGTTTATTCTATCATAGAATTATGAAACATTCCGCTCAATAATGTTACAATTTTGATAAACAGGAGGACAAGCACAAGCTTCTGTAAAAACCGTATGGCTTTTCCGCAAACTCTGTGGTATTATGAGGGACGAAAAAATTGTAGTATACATCGGACGGAGGAATTGCACGAATGGCGTACAAAACAGACATCGAAATTGCACAGGAAAGCGAAATGCTGCCAATTACCGAGATAGCCGCAAAGGCAGGGATCGAGGATAAGTATCTTGAGCAGTACGGAAAGTATAAGGCGAAGATCGACTATAATCTGCTCAAAGAGACCGACAGACCCGACGGCAAGCTGGTACTGGTGACTGCGATCAATCCTACTCCGGCAGGAGAAGGAAAGACGACAACAACGGTAGGACTGGGAGACGGCCTGCAGAAACTGGGTAAAAATGTCATGATCGCCCTTCGTGAGCCATCGCTCGGTCCGGTATTCGGAATAAAAGGAGGGGCTGCCGGCGGCGGTTACGCACAGGTGGTTCCCATGGAAGACATCAATCTTCACTTTACCGGAGACTTTCACGCGATCGGTGCCGCCAACAACCTGCTTGCGGCCATGATCGACAACCATATTTTCCAGGGCAACGAGCTGAATATCGATCCGAGAAAGATCACATGGAGACGCTGCGTGGATATGAACGACAGACAGCTCAGGAATGTGATCGACGGACTGGGCGGACGTACAAACGGCGTGCCGCGCGAGGATGGCTATGACATCACGGTCGCTTCCGAGATCATGGCAGTCCTTTGCCTCGCAAGCGATATCATCGATCTGAAAAAGCGTCTGGCAAGGATCATCATCGGCTACACTTACGGCAAACCCTCAGAGCAGAAGCCGGTGACCGCAGGAGACCTTCATGCAGAAGGCGCTATGGCGGCGCTTCTGAAAGACGCACTTAAGCCGAACCTTGTACAGACACTGGAGCATGTTCCGGCAATCGTCCACGGCGGACCCTTCGCGAACATCGCGCACGGCTGCAATTCGGTTACCGCTACACGCATGGCTCTTAAGCTGGCGGACTACACCATCACGGAAGCCGGATTCGGCGCCGACCTGGGTGCGGAAAAATTCCTCGACATCAAATGCCGTATGGCAGGACTCAAACCGAACGCGGTAGTCATCGTCGCAACGGTCAGAGCGCTCAAATATAACGGAGGCGTACCGAAGGCAGACCTCAATCAGGAAAATCTGGAAGCGCTGGAGAAGGGGCTTCCGAACCTTCTTAAACATGTGAGCAACATCAAAAACGTGTACGGACTCCCCTGCGTGGTCGCCCTGAACGCGTTCCCGACAGACACCGAGGCCGAGCTTGCTCTTGTCGAAGCAAAGTGTAAAGAGCTGGGTGTCAATGTCGCGCTTTCGGAAGTATGGGCAAAAGGCGGCGAAGGCGGAAAAGCACTGGCTGAAGAGGTGATCCGTCTGGTAGAAGAGCCGAATGATTTCCGTTATTCCTATGAACTCACCGGCAGTATTGAAGATAAACTGAATCAGATCGTCCGGAAGATCTATGGCGGTAAAGGCGTTGTTCTCACCGCTCAGGCGCAGAAGCAGGCAAAACAGCTTGAAGATCTGGGCTTTGGAAACTGCCCGATCTGTGTGGCAAAGACACAGTATTCTCTCACCGACGATCAGAACAAGCTTGGAGCCCCGACGGACTTTGAAGTGACTGTACGTAACCTGAAGATCTCGGCAGGCGCAGGATTTATCGTTGCCCTGACAGGTGAGATCATGACCATGCCCGGCCTGCCCAAGGTTCCGGCAGCCGAGCGTATCGATGTCGATGAAAACGGCAGGATCTCCGGCCTTTTCTGATATCTGTGATCATGGCATATTGCGGGAGGTGCAAACATGGGTTTTGCTGAACATACCTGTACGGAATTTGTAGATAAATTATCTTCGAAAGCCCCCGTCCCGGGCGGCGGTGGTGCATCTGCGCTTGTGGCAGCCGTCGGTACGGCGCTCGGCGATATGGTCGGAAGCCTTACGGTCGGCAAGAAGAAGTATGCGGAAGTCGAAGAAGAAATGTACACGCTCAAAGAAAAAGCGGGACGCCTGGAAAAGGAGTTCCTGCGGCTTGTTGACCGCGACGCTGAGGTGTTCGAACCGCTCTCAAAAGCCTACGGTCTTCCAAAGGAAACGGAAGAACAGAAGGCGGAGAAGGCTAGAGTCATGGAAGCTGCCCTGAGAGAGGCCTGCACGGTTCCGCTCGAGATCATGGAAAAATGCTGTGAAGCGCTGGAACTGGTGAAGGAATTCGCTGCAAAAGGTTCGGTGCTGGCGGTGAGCGATGCCGGTGTGGCTGCGGTATGCCTGAAAGCCGCGCTGCAGGGTGCAAGCCTGAACGTGTTCATCAACACCAAAGCGATGAAGGACCGCCCCTATGCGGAAGAACTCGACAGAAAAGCAGACAGCATGCTTAAGAAATATCAGGCGGAAGCCGACAGAATATTTGAAGACGTGCAGTTGCGTCTCAGAGGAAACTGATACTTTGAGTACGCGGGGAGGAGATATCCATGGCAGAACTGCTGTTAGGTAAAGAAGTGAACGGAGCACTGAACAAACGTATTTCCGATGATGTGCTGCGTTTAAAAGAGAGAGGGATCGTCCCGACTCTTGCCATCCTGCGGGTGGGCGAGAATCCGGGGGATCTTGCTTATGAAAGAGGAGCAAAAAAGAGATGTGAAGCGCTTGGAGCAGAGTGCACCGTCATGAGCTTTGACGAGAAGGTGTCTCAGGAAGAGCTGCTTGCATGTATCGACAGGATAAATCGGGATGATAAGATCCACGGGGTCCTTCTTCTCAGACCTCTTCCCCGTCATCTCGACGCATCGGTCATCGAAAATGCGGTCGCGGCGGAAAAAGACGTGGACTGCATGACCGATCTTTCCATATCGGGGGTCTTCTCCGGAAGAAATATCGGCTATCCTCCCTGCACGGCACAGGCGTGCATCGAGATCCTTGACCATTACGGGATCGACTGCACAGGGAAAAAAGCAGTCGTTGTCGGCAGAAGCCTGGTAGTGGGCAAACCGGTATCGATGATGCTGCTGCAGAAAAATGCCACCGTGACCATCTGCCACACAAGGACGAAGGATCTGAGCTCGGTCACTAAAGAGGCAGATATCCTGATCGTGGCAGCAGGCAGAGCAGGCGTGATCGGTGCGGAGCATGTGCGCGAAGGGCAGATCGTAATAGATGTAGGAATCAATACGGATGAGAACGGTAAGCTTTGCGGAGACGTTAAATTTTCCGAAGCCGAAAAAATCGCAGGGTACATCACTCCCGTTCCGGGCGGAGTCGGAAGTGTTACCACGAGCGTCCTTGTACGCCATGTGGTCGATGCCGCAATGCGAAAATGATCATCTGAATATACGGCCGTACAGACCGCAGCTTATTATTTATAGTCTGGAGGAATGACAAATTGGAAGACCGCCGCGTAATGATGAACAAATCCACCAATCTGCTTCAGCTCGAGGAGCATATGTATCCTCTTGTCGACGTAGAGACACCTAATGTATTTCACAATCTGTTCCCCTATTCCGAGGTTCCCAAAATTGCGTTCAACGATCGTATCGTTCCGCATCATATGCCGGATGATATCTGGATCACAGACACGACCTTCAGGGACGGACAGCAGTCGCGAGAGCCTTATACGACGGAACAGATCGTCACGATATATGATTATCTTCACAAACTGGGAGGACCGCTCGGCCGTATACGTGCGTCCGAATTCTTCCTGTACAGCAAAAAGGACAGAGACGCAGTCGTCAAATGTATGGAGAGGGGATATGAGTTCCCCGAGGTGACAAGCTGGATCCGTGCAAGCAAGAAGGACTTCCTTCTGGTCAAAGAGATGGGCATGAAGGAGACAGGTATCCTTGTCAGCTGCTCGGACTACCATATCTTCTATAAAATGAAGATGACCAGAAGACAGGCCATGGAGCATTATCTGAGCATCGTAAAAGAGTGCCTGGAGATCGGTGTGGCCGTAAGATGCCATCTGGAAGACATCACCAGAGCCGACATCTACGGATATGTTATTCCGTTCTGCCTTGAGCTGATGAAGCTCCGCCAGCAGTACGGCATTCCGGTAAAGGTCAGATGCTGCGATACGATGGGCTACGGCGTCAACTATCCGGGCGCGGTGATCCCCAGATCGGTGCCGGGCATCATCTACGGTATCATGGTCCACGCGGGTGTTCCTTCGGAGCTGATCGAGTGGCACGGACATAACGATTTTTATAAAGCAGTAAGCAATTCCACCACGGCATGGCTCTACGGTGCCTGCGGTGTAAACACATCCCTCTTCGGCATCGGAGAGAGAACGGGAAATACGCCTCTGGAGGCGATGGTGTTTGAGTATGCACAGCTGAAGGGAAATCTCGGCGGAATGGATCCCACCGTGATCACCGAACTGGCGGAATATTACGAAAAAGAGATCGGATACAGAATTCCGGACAGAACACCTTTTGCGGGAAGAAACTTTAATGTTACCAGAGCGGGCATTCATGCGGACGGACTGTTAAAGAACGAGGAGATATACAATATCTTCGATACCGACAAGTTCCTGAACAGGCCTGTGGAAGTTGCTGTCTCCAACACTTCGGGAGCAGCCGGAATCGCGCACTGGCTGAACACGCATTACAAGCTCAAAGGTGAAAACATGATCGATAAGAACAGCGAGCTGGTACAGCTGATGAAAGCCTGGGTCGATCAGCAGTATGACGAAGGCCGTGTTACGGTCATGTCCCGCGGTGAACTTGAAGCCCTGACAGACGAGACTTGCGAGCGCCTGGGAATCACCCTGCATAAGAACTGAGATATTCGGAAGGAGAGAAAACGATGGCTAAAATTCAGATGAAGACACCTCTTGTGGAGATGGACGGCGACGAGATGACCAGAATCCTCTGGCAGATGATCAAGGACGAGCTGCTTCTTCCTTATATCGATCTGAAGACAGAATACTATGACCTGGGACTGAAACACCGGAACGATACCGATGATCAGGTGACGATCGATTCCGCGCTGGCGACCAAAAAATACGGTGTGGCTGTCAAGTGCGCGACCATCACGCCAAACCATGCAAGAATGAGCGAGTACGACCTCAAAAAAATGTACAAGAGCCCGAACGGTACGATCCGTGCTATTCTGGACGGTACCGTATTTCGGACACCAATCGTGGTAAAAGGAATTGAGCCCTGTGTACGTAACTGGAAGAAGCCGATCACGCTTGCCCGTCATGCTTACGGCGATGTTTACAAAAATACAGAGCTGTACATCGACAGACCGGGAGTTGCCTATCTGGTGTTCCGCGGCGATGACGGCACAGAGATCGAGGAGCCGATCCAGGAGTTTGAAGCGCCCGGCATCGTCCAGGGCATTCACAACATGGACGATTCCATCCGCAGCTTTGCACGCAGCTGTTTCAGCTATGCCCTCGACATGGGCGAGTCTGTCTGGTTCGGCAGCAAGGACACCATCTCCAAGACATACGATGCGCGGTTTAAGGCGATCTTCCAGGAGATCTTCGATACAGAATACAAGGAAAAATTTGATGCCGCAGGCCTGGAATACTTCTACAGCCTGATCGATGATATCGTGGCACGTGTGATGAAGGCCGAAGGCGGCTTCATCTGGGCCTGCAAGAACTATGACGGCGATGTGATGAGCGACATGGTTTCTTCTGCCTTTGGTTCTCTTGCGATGATGACTTCGGTCCTCGTATCTCCGGACGGTATCTATGAATACGAAGCCGCTCACGGAACGGTACAGCGCCATTACTACAAACATCTGAACGGCGAAGAGACTTCGACAAACTCGGTAGCAACGATCTTTGCCTGGACAGGAGCGCTCAGAAAACGCGGTGAGCTTGACGGCATCAAGGAACTGGAAGAGTTTGCGGACAGGCTGGAAAAAGCCACGATCGATACGATCGAATCCGGCAAAATGACCCGCGACCTTGCACTCATCACTTCGATCAAGGATCCGGTCGTCCTGAACAGCCGTGACTTTATCCTTGCTATTCGTGACAGACTGTAATATATACTGTAGTTTATCTTCATCATTCCCGTGAGAGGTTGGATAGATGAAAAATAAAAGATATTTTCCAATGTTTATTGATCTTTCGGACAAAAGCGTGGTGATCGTCGGCGGTGGAAGCACTGCGGTGCGGAGAGCCCGGACATTGCTGCAGTTTACAAGAAACGTTACTGTGATCGCAAAGGATGCCTCGCAGGAACTGATCGATATGGAAAAACTGGGCAAGATCACTTTGCATCAGCGGCTTGTAAAGCGATCGGACTTTCATGATGCCTATCTTGTGCTGACCGCTACGACGGACCGGAAGCTGAATGATGACATCTACAGACTCTGCAAAGAAGAGGGGATCTACGTGAATGTTTCCAATGACAGGGAAAAATGCGATTTTCAGTTTCCCGGCATATACATTCGCAATGATATGGTCATTGGTGTTGCCGCAACAGGGCTTGACGGTGAAAAGGCGAGAAAGGTAAGCGCTGCCGTGCAGACTGCTGTCGAAAAAACACTGGAATCTTCTGACTGACAGAAAAGATGTTCCTTGTAGCAAAAGGGGCTTTATGCTATAATGAGGGCAGAGCAGCGATAATGACAGACCGGGGAGAGGACCCGGAAATCTGATTACCTGATAAGGCAACGGGAGGCAAGGGATGGACAGCAAAAAGTATGTAGCGTATGTGGGCTCATATACACATGGTACAAGTAAAGGCGTCAAAGTTTATGATGTCGATGTGGAGAACGGAATTCTGACCGAGCGGAGTGAAGTCAAGGTCAGCAATGCTTCTCATACCGCGGTTTCAAAAAATTATAAATATCTGTACGCAATTGAAGATGAAGGAGTTGCGGTTTTCCGCAGGGATGAGAACGGAGACCTTCATCGGATCAACAGTGTGGATATCGACGGCATGAGAGGATGTTTCCTGGCGACAGACGTGGATGGCAAGTATCTTTATGTGGCCGGCTATCATGACGGAAAAGTGACAGTCGTGCATACACATCAGGACGGCCGTCTGGGAAGTCTTATGGATGGTGTATTCCACAGCGGCCTGGGAAGTGTCGCCGAGCGTAACTTCAGACCGCATGTCAATTGTGTACGTCCGACGCCGGATAACAAGTATCTGTGCGCGGTAGACAATGGCATTGACCAGATCAAAGTGTATCGTATTAATAAAAGAACGAACAAGCTGGAGCTTGTAGATATCGTCAGATGCCCCAGAGAGAGCGGCCCGCGTATCATTCGTTTCAGCAGAGACGGTCGTTTTGCGTATGTGCTGTTCGAGCTCAGCAATGAGATCAAGGTTTATTCGTATGACGGCAGCGGCAAGCAGCCCGAGTTCGAGCTCCTTCAGTCTGTAAGTACATTGTATAAAGAAAACGATCCCGATGCGATCCACAGCGCGGCTTCCGGGCTTGCGCTCGCTCCCGACAGCAAACATCTTTACTGCACCACCGCGGGCGAAAACACAGTCTCGATGTTCGAGATCGATCAGGAGTCGGGCCTGCTGACCAAGAAGTTCACGCTTCCGATCAGCGGCGATTATCCCAAGGATATCGTGATCTTCCCCGACAATCAGCATATCGCGGTGGCAAATCACGCCAGCAACACGATCACCACATTTAAGGTGGACTATGACAAGAACATCATCGTGATGAACAGCAAACCGCTCAATGTGGATCAGCCCAACAGCATCCACATCTGGGCCGTGCCGGATGAACCGGCGGCGCCGTCGGAGACGGAGCTGCAGAATAAGTGAAACAGGAACACAGGGGGACGGTCCTTTTGTGTTTTCCCGGGGACACAGGGGAATCATTCCCCTGTGTTCCTGTCGGGAAAACACAAAAGGACCGTCCCCCTGTGTTCCTGTTTCACCTATACACCTTCC
>CAMNGN010000014.1 GCA_946538475.1 uncultured Blautia sp. | reverse complement strand
GAGTCGATGATGCGGGCAAAGGCCTCATAGGTGGCAAAGAAGCCGTGGCGGCCGGTAAGCAGATAGCCTTCGAGCCAGCCCTCGCACATATGCTCGGAAAGCATCGAGTCCATGATACGTCCGTCGGTGGAAAGAAACTCGTCGGAGTCGTACTTCTCGGCGTTCCAGTCTCTCTCAGCTGCCTCGAACACATGGTTGAGACGGTTGGACATGGTCTCATCCGGTCCGAAAATACGGAAGTTGCGGGACTCTGCATTGAGTTTGAAGATATCGCGGACAAATTTGCCAAGCTCGATCATATCCTGGCCGTCGACTTCGCCGTGCTGTTTTACATCAAAAGCGTAGTCGCGGAAATCCGGGAGACGCAGATCGCGCAGCAGAAGTCCGCCGTTAGCGTACGGATTAGCGCCCAGACGTCTGTTCCCGTCGGGTGTAAGCGCTTCGAGCTCGGGGATGAGGCGTCCGCTTTCGTCGAAAAGCTCCTCAGCGTGATAGCTCCTCAGCCACTCATCCAGAAGTCCAAGATGCTCGGGTTTTTCCATGGTGATCGGAACCTGGTGGGCGCGGAAGCTGTTTTCGATGGGCTTGCCGTCGACGACCTTTGGACCGGTCCATCCCTTGGGGGTGCGGAGCACGATCATCGGCCAGATCGGGCGGGTCGCGTCGTTCTCTTCGCGGGCTTTCTTCTGAATGGCTTTGATCTCTTCGATCACGATATCCATGGTCTCGGCCATCTTGCGATGCATGGTCATGGGATCGTCGCCCTCGACAAAGTAAGGTTTCCAGCCGTTGCCCTTGAAGAATGCCTCGATCTCCTCATGAGAGATTCGAGCAAAAAGTGTGGGGTTCGCGATCTTGTATCCGTTCAGGTGAAGGATGGGAAGAACCGCACCGTCCGAGATCGGATTCAGGAATTTGTTGCACTGCCATGATGTCGCAAGAGGGCCTGTCTCTGCCTCGCCGTCGCCTACCGCGACCGTTGCGATGAGATCCGGATTGTCAAAGACAGCACCGAATGCATGCGCGATGGAATAGCCGAGCTCGCCGCCCTCGTTGATGGAACCCGGAGTCTCGGGCGCACAGTGGCTGGGAACGCCGCCCGGGAATGAGAACTGCTTGAACAGTTTCTGCATTCCGTCCTCATCGCGGCTGATGTTCGGATAAATCTCGCTGTAGCTTCCTTCCAGATAAGTGTTGGCGATAAAGAAGTTTCCGCCGTGTCCGGGGCCGGAAAGGAAGATCATGTTAAGATCATACCGTTTGATGGCACGGTTCAGGTGAGTATATATAAAGTTCTGCCCCGGGACAGTTCCCCAGTGGCCGACTATTTTTTTCTTCACCATGTCCTTGGTCAGTGGCTTTTTGAGCAGCGGGTTTTCGAGCAGGTAAAGCTGGCCTGCGGACAGATAGTTGGCTGCCCGCCAATAGGCGTTCATTTTTTGAAGCAGTTCGTCTGTGATGGGTCCTTTTTCCTCGCAGACGGTGATGTTTTTTTCATCCATCGGTATCAGCTCCTTTCTCAGATTGATTTGCATTATCTGCACTCCGCATCTCCTCGCGCCGGTCCAGCCAGCCGCGGTAGGTGAAGTCGGAGATGGCAGCAAACGGAATGGCGAGAAGAATGCCGGAGACGCCGAACATTCGTCCGCCTACGATGATACAGATGAGGATCCACACATCCGGAACCCCCATGAGTCCGCCGAAAAGCTTTGGTTTAAGGATATAGCCGTCAACGGTCTGCAGGCAGATCGTAAAGATCAGGAACCACAGAGCGTACCAGGGATTCACCAGCACCAGGATGAACGCGCCGACGATCGCGCCGAGGATCGGGCCGAAGGTAGGTGCCAGGTTCGTCACACCGACGACGGTGGAGATCAGGATGCCGTAGGGCACACCCGAGACCAGGTGGAACACCAGGTTTGCGCAGCCGATGATCAGGCCGTCCAGCAGATCGTAAATGATAAAGTGGATCAGGATGTCGTTGCAGCGGTTGGAAAAATTTGCGATTCGCTGATACTGCTTAGGCGAGAAGATCGCTTTTGTGAGGCGCCGTGAGCCTGCGACAAAACGACTCTTGTCCATCAGAAAGTAGATCGCAAGGATAAACGCGATGACTCCGTTAAACACTCCCATACCGATACTGTAGGAGGTGTTAAGTATACGGTTGATGTTACGGGGCAGGGTAGAACTCAGGTTTTCGACCAGATCGTCGCCCATGTTGATCAGGCTCGAAATGTCGACGTTATAGCGGGCAGCATACTCATTCAGCCGTTTCAGCAGCCCCTGCACGGTGTTGGCGTAGGTGTCGATATTGGAAACAAAAGTGACGACACTGTCGATGATCTGCGGGATCAGCGCGACCAGCAGGATCACGACAAAGACGACAAGCGATACCAACGCAAAGATGACAGAGACGGTGCGCCGGGCTTTTTCGGCACGTACCTTACAGAATAGTGTCCTCTGAAAAAGGTCCGCCAGCGGGTTGATCGCATATGCAAAGACAGCCCCGATGATGACCGGGGTGAAGAATCCGAGGAACGTCTTGATGCCCCTCCAGAGCACATGGAAATGTGTCAGGAGAACATAGAAAAGGACCGCTGTACAAAGCGCGAAAGCATAACCGAACCATTTGTTCTCAAACCAGTTTTTTTTGATCTTCATGCCAAGCCTTCTTTCCATAAATAATCCGGTATTACTATGGTTATTGTACCGGAATTTGGCTATTCTGACAACAGTGGGGAAACACACGGGGAAAACACACGGGGACGGTCCTTTTGAACACACGGGGACGGTCCCCGTGTGTTTTCCCCGTGTGTTTCCCCACTGTTGTCAGCCCCGAAAGAATTGATTATAATAATAAAAGCACAAAAACCCGCCAAAACCCGTCTATACTGATGGTAAACAACCAAATCGGAAGGGGGATATACTATGAAAACATACGTAGGCATTGATCTTGGAACCACCAACAGCGTGGTATGCACCTATGACGGAAAAGAGACGCATGTGCTGAAAAGCCCCGATCAGAACGATGTAACCCCGTCAGCCATCTACGTAGACCGCCGCGGACGCAGATTCCTGGGGCGCAAGGCCTTCGAGATGGCGCCGGGAAACGAGAAGAATTCCGCTACGCTTTTCAAGCGCTTCCTGGGCACTGACAAGACATTTTCACTGGGGGAAAACGGCACCGAGATGACGCCGGTGGAATGCAGCGCCGAGCTTCTGCGCTACCTCTTCAACTATCTGCCGGAGGAAATACGGAAAGACCCGGAGACATATACGGTGATCACCGTACCCGCGGCCTTCAACCAGGTAAAGAAGGACGCCACCCTCGAAGCGGCAAGGCTGGCGGGGATCGGACGCACCGCGCTCATGCAGGAGCCGGTGGCCGCGGTCATGAGCGTGCTGAAGAAGGACAACGAGGACCGCAGCTTTATCGTCTACGATCTTGGCGGAGGCACCTTTGACGTCTCGGTGGCGGAGCACACTGCCGGACGCGTAAGCCTTCTGGCCCAGGGCGGCCGCGAGATGTGCGGCGGAAGAGACTGGGACCTGTGGATCTTCGAAGAAAAGATCGTGCCGTGGCTCAAAAAGCAGTTTGACCTTCCCGAAGATTTTGCGCAGGAAGCCGATTACGCCAGACTCAGGCGACAGGCACTTTATGCCGCCGAACAGGCAAAGATCGCCCTTTCCCTGGCGGATTCTGCCTTCATACAGGCCGACGAGGAGGTCGTGCTCACCCAGGACCTTTCGGGCGTGGAAATCTATCTGGATATCCCATTCACGCGCGCGGACCTGGAACCGATCGTGACAAGCACGGCAGAGCAGACCTGCGAAGTGACGCGTGAGGTCATGAAGAGCGCAGGAGTAACCGCATCGGACATCGCGCAGATCGTGTTTGTCGGTGGCCCGAGCGCATACCTGCCCCTGCAGGAGGCCGTAGCGGCTGAGCTGAACATCCCGCTCGGTGAAAAGATGAACCCCATGACCGCCGTGGCCGAGGGGGCAAGCATATATGCGGAATCACTCGACTGGGACAAAGAGGTGCCCGCCAGAAAAGAGACCCTCGCATCGCACACTATCGGAGAAGGGCTCAAAGTGAATTACGAGTCCCGCACGGCTTCGGACACCGGAAGGATCGCGATCATCGCGGACGATGAGGAGGAGCGCTCTGTCACCGTAGAATCGGAGGACGGCGAATACCGCGCAGAGCCGGTGATCTTCACGGGCCGGACTATGGTGCAGGTGCCGGTCACCGGGACCGGAGAGCACGCTTTTCTGCTGACTATATGTAAAACAAACGCGCCGCAAGATGGGCCGGTGAAGGAGAGAGTCGTCATCACAGGTACACTTGCCTCTGTACAGTCGATCCCGGCTTCGCACTCGATCGCCGTGAAGGCGCTCAGAAACCTTGACGGAGAAACGACCGCCGTCTATCTGATCCATGCAAACGATCCTCTTCCAAAAGAAGGCAGCGTGACCTTCCGTGCCGGCAAAAAGCTGCTGGCAGGCTCCGACGGCTCGCTTTTGTTCACTCTGTGGGAAGGCGAGATCCCTGATCCCATCGAGGATAACCGTTATATCGGTACCTTCCGCATTCCGGGCGCCGACCTGCCTTCGGGCATCGTCAACGTGGGCGATGAGATCATCTGCGACTATCAGGTGGAAGAATCGGGCACGATCCGTCTGGGCGTGCGTATTCCTTCGATCGGATACTCCGCTTCTAAGTCCAACTACTACAGCTCGATGGACGGCAAAGAAGAACTCTCGAACGCCGAAGAGATCCTGCTCGAGGCAAACCGCCTGCTGCAGAGAGTGACCGAGATCGCGCAGAAGATCACGGACATCCGCCTGTACAGGACACGTAAAAGCCTGCAGCGTGTCAGACAGACCGCCCAGCACAGCGAGGACCCCGAGGCACTCCAGGGAGCAAGAAGCACGCTGCTGGAATGCCGCAAGACCGTTGCCTATATTCGAAAAGATCACCTTCATGAAATGCGCAGGATGGAGCTTGACCGCATGTGCAGACTGTTCGATCAGGTCAGGCACTACGCCTCGCCGGCCGGGCAGGCAGCCTTTGATAATCTGAAAGAAAGCGCCGGGATAGCGATCAGGACAGGTTCGGCCGATTTTGAGACACTCATCAAAGAAATGGATCACGTAGTCGCGCGGGCACAGTGGAATAATGACGATATTGTGGAGCTCCATTACGATTATCTTGTCAGCCACCCGGGAGATTTCGAGGATAAAGCCGCATTTGAGGAACTGCGCAGGCAGGGAGCCGAATGTATCAGGAAAAAAGATTACCGCGGGCTCCGCATTGCGGTAAACAAACTGTACGGTATCCGGACAGAAAAGCGGCCTCCGGTGGATTCGGAGATGATGCTTGAAGAGGTGAATGTGATCGTGTGACCGCAGTATGGCACCATAGAAGACAGGAGAAGGGAGGGATCACGTGTCAGACCTGAAAGAAATACTTTATGATGGTATTGCAGGCTATGAAAAACTGTATGACGTGGAATCCTGCCTCGCTTATCTTGGATATTATACATTTCTCGGAGACTATAAAGACTGTGGGGAACGGCTTGAAAACTGCAGAACCGCTCTTGTCGAACACTTTGACCGGGCCGAAAAAGATGTCAGGGAGGCAAAAGACACAGGGACGATCCTGGAAGCCGTGCATACACTTCAAAAAATTCGGGATGCAGAGAAGAATACCGGTCTTCCGGGCGAGGCCGTTTCGACCGGAAGTTCCTTGCAGCAGCGGATCGACCGGCTGATCATTATTGCCGCCGATCGGGCAGAAAAGCTGAAAAAGAAAGCGGACCGCAGAAAGATGCAGCGGAAGACAGCCGCCGTCTCAGCCGCGGTAATTTTCGTCTTTCTGATGATCTTTGGAGCATACTATCACAGCGAGATAGAGCCGGCCGGGATTCTTGCAAAGGCAGAGCAGCAGTATGCGGACGGAGAGTACGAAGAGGCACTCGGTTCTTATGCCGGCCTTTCGGAATGGAAAGAATGGGAAGATGAGTCCGAATTCGGACTTCGCAAAACACATCTCGCGCTTGCTGACCGGTACATGGATCAGGAAGATTATATTTCGGCGTTCCCCCACTATCACAGTGCGGGGGAATTCGAAAAAGAGATAGACGCCCGCAGGACGGCCGCGGAGGCCTGTGCATCCAAGCGGGAGTATGAAGAGGCTGTGAAGCAGTATGCGGATCTGGAAAACGCACAGGAAGAGTATCTGCGGAAACTGAAGCTAAGCGGAAAAGGGGAAGACGATCCCGCCGTAGCTCCCAAAATATCCAATCTGATTTCGGACATGGAAGACACAAAACAAAAAGAGGGGGAAGCGCGCGTCCTTTGGGCAGATATTCTTATTGGGGAGGACCGGATACACGAGGCGATATTTCAGCTTGAACATGCATCCCAAACACAGGAGATCGGCCCGAAGCTTAAAGAACTGTACATGAAGCTGGTCGATCGGTATATTGCCACGATGAAGACATATCCCGGGTTTGATGCAGAGGAAGCCGGAAGATGGGGATCGGACCTCAAAGACATCGACGCCCAGCTGTATTATTGTGAGGCGCTGGTCTCTCAGGGGTTCGATCTTGCCGAAGTCTATCCCGATGGGGTGCTGATCAATGATATGGATCTCGGACTTGATAAGTACAAAACAGAGGGATATGAAGCGGATCCGAAAGAGGGCCGGATGCTGGTCCTTTACAGAAAAGAGCATGACGGTCGGTACGCAGATAACTCGATTTACGCTATATTGTTTGATACTTTGGGAGAAGAGGCCTATGCATTAAGAGAGTATTCGCTTTATCTGTACCCCGATCTTCTGTACCGTCTGCCCGAGGAAAAGAGAGCTTCATCCTGGGATGACTGCGATACACTGATCATGGCATCATCATTCTATTCTAAGTATATGACAGTACATGGCACCCGGGAAAACAGGTTCATTGACAGCATATACGGCGATATGGCGACCTATGATACATATCTCTGCAAAGATAAGATCAGCCTTTTCCAAAAGGACTTTCCTTACTTCCACAGGACACTGAATGAGAATCTTGAACTGCCTGAGCTGAAAGATGGATTCAGTTTTTCGGAAATAGATCTGTTGAATATCGACAGCATGCGATTTGGAAGGCCGGATACAGAGTGGATCAGAAGCAGGCTTGAGAGAGCAGTCGAAAAATTCGTAGAGGAGGTCATAGCATGAACTATGCGGAGGAACTGAAAAGGAACCCTTTTTCCATCCTGAAAGCCTCTCCGCTCGACACCGCCGCACAGCTGAATGCGAAGATGAACGAGGCGCTCCTGTTCGAAGAAAGCAAGGAGGCCGAGCAGGCATATCTCACTCTCATCCATCCGCAGCATCGTCTGGAGGCAGAGATGGGCTGGTTTCCGGGAGAGACGGACCTTGCGGCAAGTCTGATCGCCTACACAGAGACAAGCAGGATAGCTCCTATGCCGGATATCCGCACCGAAAGCACACTCGGCACGGTCAATGCCTGGAAGACGGTGCTGGAAAAATGGCCTGCGTGGGAACCTCGGGGAGCGGCGGCTCTGTCGGTGTGCCTTCTGAGTGCGCTTAAGGAACTCAGCACCGAAAAAGTTTTGGAGGAGCTGAACCGTGACCGGGCAAAGAGTAAGTTCCCCGAGATCACACAGCAGGAGACGATCACCCATCGGCTGCTTTCCATGCAGGAGAGTATTCTCAAACGTCTGACGGAGAGAACAGGAGAGATGTCCGGGGAGGATTCTCTGGCTGCGATGGAGCTTCTGGCCGGGGAGTATCAGGGTGAGGGCCCGCTCAGAAAGTATTATCCTTTGGAGGAACTGGTGCAGGAGCATGAGCTGAAGATGCAGTCAGAGATCGATAAGGTCGAGGCAGAGCTTTATGAGCTGCTTGGCAATGAAGATCCGGAAATGATCACCAAGATATTTAATGCACAGGCCAAAGAGTTTCCTAAGATCATGACCGCTCTTGAAGCATGGGGCAGACTGACCCGTCCGCTCAGGATGATCAGGAAGGCAAAAGGCATAAAGGATCAAGGCACTTTAGATATGGAAAGAAGAGTGTGCGTCTTTATGGATTGCTGCTACTTGCTGATCCGGGGCATTCAAAAACGACAGAATATTACACCGGGGATAATGAGCTATCACAGGGAACATCATAAGGAGCTGGTAAGAAAGGTGCTGGAGGTTTTCTTTGATATGGAGGAGAGCAAGCGGCAGAAATATCTGGACCGGCTGAATACAATGTAGAGGAGATAAAAGATGAGATTAGTGATACAGAGAGTTTCGGAGGCTTCGGTTACCGTGGAGGGTGAGGTTGTCGGGAATATCGGCACAGGGTTTATGGTGCTGGTGGGCATCGAGGATTCCGATGATGAGAAAGTGGCGGACAAGATGCTGAAAAAGATGATCGGCCTCAGGATCTTTGAGGACAGTGAGGGGAAGACGAATCTTTCTCTTACCGATGTGGGTGGTTCGCTGCTGCTTGTGTCGCAGTTTACGCTTTATGCGGACTGCCGCAAGGGCAACCGGCCGAGTTTTACGTTTAAGGGTGCTGCTTCGCCGGAGAAGGCGAACGAGATGTACGAGTATCTGGTGGCGCGGGCGCGGGAGAGCGTGGCGGTCGTGGAGACGGGCATTTTTGGGGCCGTGATGGATGTGGCACTCGTGAATCATGGGCCGTTTACGATCATTCTGGACAGTGCGGATATTGCGCCGAAGAAGTAAGAGTGTTTGCTGCCGGTTGCAGCCTATGGCTGCTCCGGCAGCAATATTATTTTATCGGTTTAGTTTGCGCAGTATTTCATCGCACATTTCGGGGGAGATATCGCCCCAGCCTTTTAGGATACTGGAGTTGTTGATCCAGCGGCTGTGTTCTTGTGCTATTTCTTCTTCGGAGACTGACACGTGCACACCGGAGAGCAAAGAAGAGATGATCCGCTCAAATTCCTGCGGCGTCACACCAACCTCGGCGAAGAAGCATTCGTAGATCTCCGGTACCGCCTGTTCGTTGATGCGCAGAAAGTCGGACAGAAACAGTGCGCAGGCAAATCCGTGCGGAATGTGGTGCTGCTCGGTCATCAGGTAGCCCATCGTGTGAGGGAGGCATGTACCTGTGAGATTGATGGCCAGTCCACCGTAGATCGAGCCGTTGTAGAGGGCTTCGCGCTCTTCATAGCCGAGTTTCGCGCTGTCTTCCTCCGAAGTGAAGAGCGAGAGTTCACGCAGCACCGGAAGAAGAAGCCGCACTGCACGTACCGAATAGCAGCGCGATATCTCGTTGGCGTTGCGGCTGAAATAGCTCTCCGTGGCATGGGCCAGCGCGTCGATGCCGGTGGAGAGGGTAAAGTTCAGGGGCAGCGACATGGTGTAAGTCGGGTCTCCGAAGGCTGCCGCCGGGAAGACGTCGGGATGGTGGAAACTTTTCTTGCGTCCTTCGGGTACGGTGATTACGGAAACCTTAGTGACTTCCGATCCGGTTCCCGCGGTCGTGCCTACGGCGATGATGGGCAGCGGCTTTTTCGGCCAGACAAGGCTGTAGAGTCCTTCTCTGTCGAGCTCCGGGTTAGCTGCGAACACGGCGATACACTTGGCCGCGTCAAGGGGAGACCCTCCGCCGATGCCGATCACAAACGTGCATTCTTCAGAAGCCGCCAGCCTGCCTGCTCTCATGCAGTCCGTGAGGGCGGGATTTTGTGTGATCTCATCAAAGAGCACATAGGAGATACCGTGAGAATCCAGGACTTCCGTGACATCATCCAGGGCACCGCAGGCTTTGGCGGAATTGCGGCCGGTGACGATCAGTGCCTTGCTTCCGTATTTGGCAAATTCGCCTTCATTTTTCTTTATACAGCCTTTGCCGGTGAAGAGCCGGACGGGCATATAGCTGTTCATACTCTGATTCATGATGAAGATTTCCTCCCTTTTATTTTGCAAAGGGCATTGCAGGATGCCTTTTGATTCATTATACTGTGTTTGTGATTAATTTTGAAGGAGGTAATTTTGCGATGATCAAAAAGGCTGAAGAATGCAAGGTGGAATATCGTGAGCACATGCGTGACGGCGACGGCACGGTAATGATCACCAATTTCATCGATTCTCCGGAAGAACTCAACAACAAGGGCAGGCTTTACTCCCGCCTTACACTGAACCCCGGCTGCAGCATCGGTTATCATATTCACGATAAGGATGCCGAGCTGTTCTATATTATGAAGGGAACCGGCGTGTACAATGACAATGGCGAAGAGAAGATCGTCACCGCCGGAGATGTAACCGTATGTCCCACAGGCACAGGCCACGGCATTGCCAATAAGTCCGATGAGGTGCTTGAGGTCATAGCTGTAATTGTTTATGCGTAAAAATAAAATTAAGTAAGGGCAGCCTTTTTTGAGGCGGCCCGGATAAAAGGAGATAAGGATTAACATGGACACTTTGCTTGCAACTTCCATCGCCCTGCTGGCGGGTCTTATGATGACCCGTGTATTCAAGGTGATGGGCTTTCACTTCCCCGATGTCACTTCGTTTCTGATCGCCGGCCTGCTGGTCGGCCCCTACTGCCTTGGCAGACTCGGCATCGCCGGCCTCGGCTTCCCCACGATGGAAGCGGTGGATGATATGGGGGTCATTACCAACACGGCACTCGGATTTATCGCTTTTGCGATCGGTAACGAATTCAGGCTTTCGCAGCTTAAGACTACGGGAAAGCAGGCAGTCATCATTGGTATTTTTCAGGCGGTAACTGCTGCGATCCTGGTCGATGCAGCTATGATCGCCCTGCATTTTATTCTGGGAGCGGATGTGCTTCCGCTGTCCGTCGCGATCACCCTCGGTGCTATCGCATCGGCCACGGCACCTGCGGCCACACTTATGGTCGTCAGACAGTACAAGGCAAAAGGCCCGGTCACGGACCTGCTGCTCCCGATCGTCGCGCTGGATGACGCGGTCGGCCTTGTTGTTTTTGCCGTTTCGTTCGGTATCGCGCAGGCGCTCGAAGGCGGCAAACTCAGTGTGATCTCTGTTGTGGTGAACCCGCTGCTCGAGATCACGCTTTCGCTGCTGCTTGGTGCCCTGATGGGGGCACTCCTCACTCTGCTGGAGAAGCTTTTCTTCTCCAACTCCAACCGTCTTTCCCTTTCAATCGCTTTTGTCGTGATGACCATAGCGCTGTCATCGCTCAAATTCTCGTTCGGGGAGGTCGAGATCGCATTTTCATCGCTTCTGGTATGTATGATGCTGGGAACGGTCTTCTGCAACCTGAGCTCGTTCTCGCCGGATATCATGAGCAGGGCGGACAAATGGACTTCACCGCTGTTCGCGTGTTTCTTCGTCATCAGCGGTGCGGGTCTCGAGCTCAGTGTATTCCGTTATCCGGGCACTGTGCTGATCGGTATCGTCTATATCGTCGTCAGGTGCCTGGGTAAATATTTCGGCGCCAGGATCAGCAGCGATGCCATGAAGTGCGGCGAGAATGTCCGCAAGTATCTGGGTATCACGCTGTTTCCGCAGGCCGGCGTCGCCCTGGGAATGGTAGTCACCGCGCAGGCGCTCGGCGGGGATGAGGCTTCGCTTATTCGGAATATCATTCTGTTCAGTGTGCTGGTATATGAACTGGTCGGTCCGATGATGACCAAGATGGCCCTCACAGCGGCAGGTGAGATCAGCGCAGTGGAGCCCGAGAAGAGGACGAGAGATCGTTTTGCGCATCGGTAAGGAATGGAACACAGGGACGGTTCCTCGTTCCATTCCGGTGGAACCTCTTGCCACACTCTGCTTGCGTTGAAAAAATGAATATTGTATAATGGAATCAAAATATTAATAAAATCAGGAGGAACGTAATCATGAAGATTCTCGACACCAAATTTGTCAGAGGTTTTGTAAAAATGGCGGATGACGGCTTCCAGCAGGGCTGGCACGAGAGGAACGGCGGTAACCTTTCCTACAGGCTGAAAGAGAGTGAAGTGCACGAGATCATGCCTCGTCTCAACGATCATGCAAACTGGCAGCCGATCGGTACTTCGGTTCCCGGGCTGGCAAACGAGTTCTTCCTGGTTACCGGCAGCGGAAAATACTTCCGTAACATCATCGTAGACCCCGAGGCAACCATCGCCATCATCGAGCTTGACGACAAGGGTGAAAACTACAGAATTCGCTGGGGCCTTGTAGAGGGCGGCAACCCCACAAGTGAGCTTCCCGCACATCTGATGAACCACGAGGTCAAAAAACGCGTGACCAACGGTGAGCACCGTGTCATCTATCACGCACACACCACCAACATCATCGCTCTGACCTTCATCCTTCCGCTGAAGGACGAGATCTTCACCAGAGAGCTTTGGGAATCCGCAACCGAGTGTCCGGTCGTCTTTCCGGACGGCGTGGGCGTGGTTCCGTGGATGGTACCGGGCGGAAGAGACATCGCAGTGGCCACCAGCAAGCTGATGGAACAGTACGACGTCGCCATCTGGGCTCACCACGGCATGTTCTGCTCCGGCAAGGACTTTGACCTTACCTTCGGTCTGATGCACACCATCGAGAAATCCGCCGAGATCCTCATCAAGATCTACTCGGTAAGACCCGACAAGCTTCAGACTATCACCGCCGAGAACCTGCGCCAGGTGGCCGAAGGCTTCCATGTGACGCTGCCGGAGAGGTTCCTGTACGAGAAATAAGTGGAACAGGGGACGGTTCCTCGTTCCACGGGTGAAAGTGTATTGGAATAATTTTCACTTTGCCCCGTGGAACGAGGAACCGTCCCCTGTTCCACCTTGTTTTCACCTGATCAACGTCTCCAACGTCTCAAACAACGCCTCCGGCTGCACCGGCTTGGACAGGTGCGCATTCAGCCCCGCCTGCAGACTCCTCTGCACATCCTCATCAAACGCGTTGGCGGTAAGCGCAATGATCGGAATCGTTTTGGCATCGGCGTGCCCGGACTTACGGATCTGCCGTGTGGCTTCCAGCCCGTCCATCTCGGGCATACGCATATCCATCAGCACCGCATCATAATAACCTTCGGGATGCGAAGTGAACTTCTCCACCGCGATCCGGCCGTTCTCGGCAAGATCGGTGCTCATTCCCCTCATCTCCAGAACCATCATCATGATCTCCGCATTCACCTGCATATCCTCGGCCAGCAGTATCCTGCGGCCTTCAAGTTCGGCTTTGACCACCTCTTCGTTTGCTGCGGCCGAGCGCTTCTCCAGTGCAGACTTGAATTCCTCTATGACCGCCGCTGCAAAAAGCGGCTTGGGAAGGAAGCTGTCCACGCCTGCCGTGACGGCTTCTTCCAGAATGTCATCCCAGGTGTAGGCTGTAAGGATGATGATGGCCGAGGCGGTTCCGACGATCTCGCGGATCTGTCTTGTGGCTTCCACACCGTCCATTCCCGGCATCTGCCAGTCCATAAGGATCAGATTATAAGGATCCCGGCGTGCATGACGCAGCCTGACCATCTCGACGGCTTTTTCGCCCGAATCAGCCGTCTCCGAAGCGATTCCGGCCTTCTCGAGCACCAGTTTGGCATGCTCGCAGGCGATCGGATCATCGTCGACGATCAGCACGGACATTTCCTCGGGGTGAATCTTCCCTGCGGCTTTCGCGTCGTTCTGTCTTGCGGAATCGGTCAGCGTGACGGTAACAGTAAAGACCGAACCTTCACCCTTGGTACTCGCGACCTGAATGGTTCCGTTCATCATCTCCACCAGGCTTTTGGTGATCGCCATGCCCAGACCGGAACTCCCGTATTTGTTGGTAGCCGACGAATCTTCCTGCGCAAAAGTATCGAATATATGCGGCAGGAATTCCTCACTCATACCGATACCTGTATCGGAAATCTTAAATCGGAGGACAGAAAGCCCTTCGTATCGGGTGGTCCGCTGTATATCCAGCTCGACCTTGCCGCCCGCAGGGGTAAACTTGACCGCGTTGCCCAGGATATTGATCAGAACCTGCCGCAGCTTCATGTTGTCGCCGATGTAGTAGTCATCCACTTCGCCTCTTATGTGGCAATGATATCCCAGACCTTTTTCCTGACACTGGCTGTTAAACATGGTGTTGATCGCCTCGAGCAGGCCGGAGAACGAGAACTCTTCGTTCTTCAGCGCCATCCGTCCCGATTCGATGCGGGACATATCCAGAATATCATTGATGAGGCCCAGAAGATGTTCGGCAGAGCTGCCGATCTTCTTCAGATATTCTCTGGTCTTCGGCGGCGTTTCCGGATCGTTCAGTGCCACGGTATCCAGTCCGATGATCGCGTTCATCGGGGTACGGATCTCATGACTCATGTTGGAGAGAAAAGCGGTCTTGGCCATACTTGCCTGCTCCGCTGTGGTCAGAGCATCGCTGAGCGCCTGCTGCTGTGCCAGATTCTTGCGGGTCTCCTGATCCACGTCGGTAAAACAGGCCCCCAGCTTATGGATCTGTCCGTCAGCACGGTCTTCCATATGGCGGACTCCCGCAAAACGGACCATCTCATACGATTCCACGCCATGCCGCAGCACAGTATAGGTATAAGAAACGACCGGATTGTTCTTCAGTCCCTCCCGAAGAGATTCGGGCTGTACGAAACGCAAAAATTCGTCCCTGTAGGAATCGGTGATGTATTTATTGGCATAATCGGTGACCGATTCCAGGTAAGGGAAATGCTCCCCGACGCTGAAGCCCTCTCCTTCCAGATCGGTGTGAGACTGGTAGCAGATACCTTCATTCTTATCAATATCCAGGAAATACACGGCCCGGTAGTCCGAAGACAGAGCGGTGATCAGCTGATCCTGCCGTTCCCGCTGCTTTGTCTCTTCGACCAGCTTCTCCTGCAGACGCAGACGCTGCTCAAGCTCCTCCTGTTTGACCCGGTTGGCCGCATCCGAAGTTTCCTTTTCAAGAACAAGCCGCGAGTTGGTCCGCAGCTGTGAGATGATCAGACTGAACATGATCACCAGCGCAGCGACCGTCAGGAGGGACTGCACAATACTCCGCACAAGAATACCTCTCGATATCGATCCGATCTGATCGCTGATCACACTCTCTCTGATCAGGTAGGTCAGTACCCAGTCAGTTCCTTCGACAGGAACAAAGCTTAAGCTTTCCTGAATACCGTTGTAGGTAAAACTGATCGTGCTGCGTGTGCCGGAAGTGAATGCGACCAGGAAGTCCTCGTAGGAATAGCCGGAATCAAAATCGGCCACTTTCATAGCTTCCAGGAGGTTGTCCTCCACGGCCAGACCTCCGAGGACGGTATCGCTCAGCGCAACACCGGTCCGGGTGTAGATATTGCAGAAGGTTGCTCCTTTTTCCTGCGTCTGCATCGAGACACCCAGGAGCATGTCCTTCATGTCGATCTCCATAAAGCACACGGACAGAGTCTTGCCTTCGAACGGTATATCGACAGGCATCGCAATGATCACTTTTTTCTCGGTTGTTTCCGGATTTTTGATGGAGATCTCCGGTTCTTCGATCGTCCGGTAGTCAAAAGGATAATCCTCGATGTCATGCTGATAGCCCGAAGAAGAATAGATCAGGCCGTCCGTGTCCACAAAGGCAAAACGATCCAGCGTGAAAAGCGCTTTCATATTCGACTGGTAGGCTTCGAGCCTCTCCTTGCTTTCAAGATCCGCAGGGGAGAGAAGCTCCAGCGCCGTCTGCATATCCGTGATACGATCCTGCAGGTTTTCCGATACGACCTGCTCACGCCTTCCGGCCAGCTCATCCAGGTAAAGATTGCTGACTGTGCGCACCGCATTATTGGTATCTTTTCGGGCACTTTGCCCCATCCATATGGTTCCGAGCACCAGGATCAGGGCAATAATGACACCGCCGAGTATCGAGATGATCGCCGTATTGTTTTTACGCATATTTGCCGCTCCTCATCATAATTGTGATGATTCATATCGTAAATATCAGGTACCCGATCGGAATCTGACCGGGTACGGTCATGTCAGAGTTATACAATAATATCGGTAAAGGTACTTCGGGTCACTTCCGCCAGATCCTGCGGAGAAACTTCGATCTGCCGCCCCAGTTTACCGGCGCTCACGAATATCCTGTCACAGTTCTGCGCAGATTCGTGGATGAACGTCGGAAACTGCTTTTTCATGCCCACGGGAGAACACCCGCCGTGCACGTATCCGGTGAGGGGCAGAAGATCCTTCTGTTTGATCATGGCAATCGCCTTTTCCCCCGAAGCCTTTGCCGCCTTCTTGAGATCAAGCTCCTCCTTGACCGGAACGACAAAAACATAATACTGTCCTGATTTTCCCTGCGTCACCAGTGTTTTAAATACGTTGTCCGCGTTTTCCCCCAGAATTTCGGCGATCTCTGCGCCGGTCATCGTCGGATCCTGTTCGTAAGTATGTGCCGTGTAAGGGATCTTTTTGCTGTCAAGAACCCTCATCACGTTGGTTTTATCATTGTTCTTCAATTTTTTTTCCTCGCTGTCCATATAGTCCTTTCTATTATATCATATTTGGTTATGCAATAAAACGAAAGAATGACTTTAAATAATCTATATTTTAGATTATAATGATAATGGAGTAAAAATGTAAATTGTTGGAGGAGTAAAAGATGGCTATATTTAGAATCAGTTTTATGGCAGAAACCCTCGGAAGAACTGTTCCGCTGACGGTCATTCTTCCGACGGATAAAGTATATTTTGGAGATATGCCGAGAAGAGAGCCCGGAAAGCCCTACAAGACCCTGTACCTGCTGCACGGAATTCTGGGAGATGACACCGACTGGCTCTACGGCACCCGCATTGCCAGATGGGCCGCGGAGAAGGATCTGTGTGTTGTGATGCCCTCCGGCGAGAATATGTTCTATGTGGACCAGCCTGACACAGGCAACCGTTTCGGAGAATTCATCGGGCGTGAACTGGTAGAGTTTACTCGAAAGACATTCCCTCTTTCCCATAAAAGAGAGGATACATACATCGGCGGCCTCTCGATGGGCGGATACGGAGCAATGCGTAACGGCCTCAAATATTCCGACACATTCGGGGCGATCATCGGACTTTCTTCCGCTTTTCTGGTAGATGAATCCCTGATGATCGTCAATCCCAATCCAACGTTCCCATCGGACCGCCAAGAATACAAAAAAGCGGTCTTCGGGCAGGATCTCGAAGCGGCCATTGCGTCCGACAAAAATCCATATGTGCTGATCAGACAGCATCTTGAGCAGAAGAAGGAGATCCCTGCCATCTTTATGGCATGCGGTAAAGATGATTTCCTTCTTTCCAAAAATCAGAAATTTGTATCGTTTCTCAGAGAAAATAACGTACCCGTGCATTATGTCGAAGCTCCGGGAAATCATGAGTGGGACTTCTGGGATACGCATATCAAAGAGGCCCTCGAATGGCTTCCGCTTGAGGAAGCGAATGCGGGCATATCGAGCGGGAATATCGGCAAAGAGTAATAGGGTCGATCGTTTTTTGCCAATCAGAAGGAAGGACGAAAGGAAGCGGCAGAATGATGAACGACTATGAAAAATTTATCCCCGCAAAGAGAAAACGGCAGATCCTGATCGCGGATGATGAGATGATCAACCGCGAGATACTCGGAGAAATGCTGCGAAGTGAGTACGATATCATTTTCGCGTGCGATGGTGCCGAGACGATGGAGATGATCGACGCAAATCAGGACGCAATATCTCTTGTGCTGCTTGATGTGCTTATGCCTGTCATGTCCGGACTCGAAGTGCTCAAAAAGGCAAAAGCCGATCCACGGTATGCAAGGATTCCGTTTATCGTGATGACGGGGGAGAAGGATACCGAGATCGAGAGTCTGGGGCTCGGTGCGATCGATTTTATCCCCAAGCCATATCCGGATCCGGGTGTGATCAAAGCGCGTATACAGCGTACGATCGAGCTCATGGAAGACAGGGATACCATCGAGTCCACCGAGCGCGATTCACTTACCGGATTATATAATAAAGAGTTTTTCTACAGATACGCACAGCAGATGGACCGGCTGAATCCGGACACTCCCATGGATGCGGTCCTTTTGGACATCAGCCATTTTCATATCATCAATGAACGTTATGGAAAGACCTACGGCAACGAGGTTTTGGCAAAACTGGGCAGGAGGCTCAAAAATCTGTCGGAGAATGCCGGAGGACTGGCCTGCCGCAGTCAGGCCGACACCTTTATGCTGTACATCCCCCATCGCGGAAACTACGAAGGGCTGATGGGGACAATACTGGAAGCTCTTGATGAGGTCGATACCGGGCAGAGCAGGATCAGGCTTCGCATGGGTGTGTATCCCTCGGTCGATAAAAGCGTAGATATGGACCTCCGCTTCGACCGGGCCAAAATGGCTGCGGATACCATAAAAGGAAAATACACAAAAAATATCGGCTTTTACGACGAGCAGTTTCATCAGAAACAGTTGTACGCAGAGCAGCTGATCGTTGAGTTTCCCACTGCCATCGAAGAAAGGCAGTTTCAGGTTTATTTCCAGCCTAAATTCAGCGTGGTTCCCGAAGTCCCTGTGCTGGCAAGCGCAGAGGCACTGGTCAGATGGGTCCATCCCAAACTGGGAATGATCAGTCCGGGGGATTTCATTCCGCTTTTTGAAGATAACGGACTGGTGCAGACGCTGGATCACTATGTGTGGGAAGAGACCGCAAAGCAGATCCGGGAATGGAAGGACCGCTTTGAATGCTCGATCCCTGTATCGGTGAACGTGTCGAGAGTCGACCTCTTTGACTCGACACTGCCTCAAAAATTGCAGGAGATCATAGACAAATACGGCCTTACGGGCGAGGATTTCCTGCTGGAGATCACCGAGTCCGCCTATACGCGCGACTCCGTCCAGATCATACGTATGGTCGAAAAACTTCGGGATCTGGGCTTCCGCATCGAGATGGACGACTTCGGAACAGGCTATTCTTCGCTCCACATGATCTCGTCACTGCCGATCGATGCGCTCAAGCTGGACATGCATTTCATCCGTGACGCGTTCAGCAAAGGCGGCAACACGCACATGCTGGAGGTCATCATCGGCATTGCGGAATATCTTTCCGTACCGGTGATCGCCGAGGGTGTGGAGACCGAAGAGCAGCTGAGAGCGCTCAGGTCGCTCGGCTGTGACATGGTCCAGGGCTACTTCTTCTCCAAACCGGTTCCGGCATCGGATTTCGAAGTTTTTATTCTGCAGAAGAAAGAGGCTGACTTTATTAAGCAGCAGCACACGGAAAAATCCGAAGCGGATCAGCTTTTTGAAGAAACCGCGGATCTTGACGGCCGTCCGGTAGAACAGCTGACCGCCATGTATGAGAGCCGCACCAGAGAAGATGCCAGACGTGAGGTGCAGAAAAAAGAGGAGCAGGCGAAGAAAAATGAGTCGTCTGCCGGCGTTCGCAGCGAGGCAGGAGGAATCCACCTTAAGACGGCTTCTCTGTTTTTTGCGATCATCTCGATCATCCTGGCAGCTGCGCTCATGTTCATGAATATCTCCGTCACACGCGGATATCAGCGCATGAAAAAGGCGAGCGACCGCTACCTTGAGGCTCAGCTTGCCGCCTCCGATCTGGAATCCGGGTCGGATTATCTGACCGACCGTGTGCGAAGCTTTGTGGTGACGGGCGAGATCCGGTACATCAAGGACTTCTTTGAGGAAGTCAATGTGACCAGGCGAAGAGATAAGGCAGTAGAAAATCTCGAGGAGCTGCTTGAAGGAAGTGAAAAAGGAGCTCTCGAAAACCTGAACACGGCGCTTGATCTTTCGAATGAGCTGATCAACGTGGAAGATCAGGCCATGAGGCTTATGATCGAAGCCGGAGACTATCTGAGCGAGGATATTCCCAAAGAGATCCTGCTGATCACACTCTCCGACGAGGAGCTTGCGCTTTCTCCCGAGGAGATGCGGGCCAGAGCGCAGGATCTGGTTTTCAATAACAACTACATGCATTATAAGGATCGTATCCGCGAGAATGTAAATCTCTGCACACAGTCGCTGATCCATTCCTCCAGCAAAGATCTGGAACTGGCGACAGGGCAGCTTTCGGTGATGGTAAACATGCAGACGATCACGACGATCATCTTCCTGGTGATCGTTATGGCACTTCTCATCATGATCACCATGATGATCCGTAAGCCGCTTACAGAGATGGTGCAGAAGATGCAGGAGCAGGAGCTCGCAGAACCCAAGGGCGTAAAAGAGCTCCGGTTTGTCACCCAGACCTACAACACCATCCTTGAGGAAAACAAAGAGGCAAGTGAACGTCTGGCCCACGAGGCATCGCACGATTCCCTTACCGGGCTCTTCAACCGCGGTGCGTACGACCTCTGGATGGAAGGCACAGACACCGAGCATATCGCGCTCATCCTGATCGACGTGGATTACTTTAAGACAGTAAACGATAAATACGGACACGGCGTAGGCGACAAAGTGCTGAAGAGAGTGGCCGAGATCTTAAAGAGCAGTTTCCGCTCCGTCGATATCGTCTGCCGAATCGGAGGCGACGAGTTTGCCGTGGTAATGACGCGTGTGAACAGCTCCATGCGCCAGCTGGTCGAAAACAAGATCAACCACTGCAACGACATCCTGCAAAACCCGAAAGACGGCCTCCCGCCCGTCTCGCTGAGCGTGGGCGTGGCCTTCTCCGACCGCGAAAATCCCGAAGGCGATATCTTCAAAGACGCGGATACCGCGCTTTATCGGGTGAAGAAGGCGGGGAGGAAAGGATGTTTTATTTACTGAGGTTGGTTTTGCCAACAAAAAAAGAGTGCTTAAGCACTCTTTTTTTGTTGGGATTTATTCCATTCCTATGATCTGTTTCAGATAAGC
>CAMNGN010000013.1 GCA_946538475.1 uncultured Blautia sp. | reverse complement strand
CCATAAAAGCGCTCCATCATTTTCCTCCTGCGGCAAGACCCTTCTTCAGCAATTTTCCGTCACGTACCAGGGCCGGCCTGATCGTGGCGGAAGAAATCGATGGCATCACATCAAACCATTCTCTGTTCTGTTCTGTGTAGTCTGCCACTTCGATCTGATTACGGTGTAAAAAATACCTGATGTCTTCCATTTTGTCAAGGGCTGCCTCCCCGTCGCGGGAGTACATTGCCTCGAGCAGTTCTGCGTACAGGGAAAGCTCACCCTCCGTTATTTCGCCCCCGTCCGAAACCGTGCCTTCCGTCAGGCTCGCACGGGAGACGGCGCGGGAGATGTTCTGATCCACGATCTGCATCATTCCCTTAAAGGTGCGGTAGATGCTCTTCGCGTCGATGAGATTCTCTACTTTCTGCCTCGATGTGACTGTCGGAGTCTTTACCGTCTTTTCTTTTCCCAGCATAAACGCTCCTGTTATAAAAGCCACACAGGCAAATACGCCCCAAAGGTTGTCGATCGCGCCGGGCATGTCAAAAAAGCTCAGCAGGAGCAATGCTGCCCCCGCTGAGAAAAGAACCACAGGTATCAGGATCGGAGATTTCTTTTTGCTCTCCCCTGCTGTCCAGACCACATTTTCACCGATGGAATCCACGAACGGAAGTCCCATTCTGCACACCTGCATCATATCCGCCGCCGCTGCGGTACTTACTTCGTATTTTTCGGACTCGTTGTAGCGATACAGGAGCCTGTCCGTCTCCTTTTCCAGGATGGTAAGTGCCCTTTCGGGCTGCGGGGAAGATTCCAGATCGCCGATCAGCTTATCGCGATCGTCTTCCAGCAGTTCCACCATTGTCATGAATTCCATCACTCCTTCTGATACTTGTTGAGCCTCAGGAAAATCACCTGAGGACAGTCTCTACTTTGATCGTATTGGTATTGCCGGTACTTCCGTTGATCAGACCTCCGGTGATAACGACGTTGTCGCCCTTCTGCAGCTCCATCACACGCTGTGCTTCTTTCAGTGCGTGATAGAACATGACCTCGACCGAGTTGAACTCTTCGCTGATGATGGGAAGAACGCCCCAGCTCAGGTTAAGCTTGCGCCATGCTCTCTTCGATGTCGTCATGCCGATGATCGGAGTCGGGCAGCGGAAACGGCTGACCATGCGCGCCGTGGTTCCGGTCATGGAACATACCACGATGCATTTTGCATCCACGTCGATCGCCATTGCGCATGTAGCATGAGATACTGCGTCCAGATTGCTGTGGATCTTAAACTCCTGCTGCTGGAACTGATGTTTGTAATCTATACGCCTTTCGGTATACTCTGCCACCTCGGCCATCGTACGGATCGCCTTTACCGGATATTTACCTGCAGCAGTCTCTCCCGAAAGCATAAGTGCTGAAGAACCATCATACACAGCGTTTGCCACGTCGGAGATCTCGGCTCTGGTGGGACGCGGGTTGTGGATCATGGACTCGAGCATTTCCGTCGCAGTGATCACTCGTTTGCCGAGCATACGGCATTTGCTGATCAGATATTTCTGAACGGAGGGCACCTCCATAAAAGGTATCTCAACGCCGAGGTCGCCGCGGGCCACCATGATGCCGTCTGCGATCTCACAGATCTCTTCGATGTTTTCGACTCCCGAACGGTTCTCTATCTTGGCGATCACGTCAATATCACTGCCGCCGTTGATATTCAGGAATTCTCTCATCTGGCGCATGTCTTCTTTGCTCGATACAAAGGAAGCCGCCACAAAGTCAACACCGTTCTCGATGCCGAAGAGCAGATCCGACTTGTCCTGCTCGCTGAGGAAATCACCTTTCAGCAGCTTGTTGGGGAAGTTCATGCTCTTTCTGTCCGAAAGATCTCCGCCGGCAACAACTTTGCAGATCACATCCGGTCCCGAAATCTCCTTTACCTCGCAGATGACCAGGCCGTTGTTCACCAGAACGCGGTCGCCGGGTTTCAGCTCGTTTGCAAGCTCTTTGTATGTGACGGAAACTTTTGTCTCATCACCTTCGACGTCCTCTGTGGTAAATATAAAGGTATCTCCGTCCTTCAGCGTGATCTTGTGATCCTTAAAGGTCTTGATCCTGTACTCCGGACCTTTGGTGTCCAGCATGATCGCGATCGGAAGGTCCAGATCTTCCCTGACTTTCTTGATGAGTTCGATCTTTTTCCTGTGCTCTTCGTGTGTTCCGTGCGAAAAATTGAGCCGGGCTACGTTCATTCCGGCTTTGCACATTTTGATCAGTGTTTCTTCGTTTTCACTTGCGGGACCGATCGTACAGATAATTTTTGTCTTGTTCATTTTTCCCTCCTGCTTTCTGTAACTGTTTGTCTTACTGCCGATATGGGAAAAAGCCGGCAGCCAAAGCTGCCGGCTTGGAAAAATCAGATCGTATCTTCTCTTTCAATGTATCCCGGTTTGTCAGGTTCGGAAACCACTTTGTCTGTGTGAATGATCCGTGCCCATTTGTCAACCACCTGGTTCTCCACGTAAACACCTTCACCGATCTCGGAATGTGCAAGCACCACGCTGTTCTTGACAACAGCGCCTTTATGGATCTTTACGCTGCGGCCGATGATCGAATTCTCGACAGTACCCGCGATCTCACATCCGTTGGAGATGAAGGAACCGGAAACATTTGCATCCTCGGTATACTCGGTGGGAGCCGCATCGGTCGTCTTGGTGTAGATCGGCCAGTCATTTCTGAAAAGTCCGACTGCGTTGTCATAATCGAGGAGCGCAAGGTTGGCATCCACATAGCTCTTCAGGTCTGTAATCGCCCTGAAGAAACCTTTATGCTGTACGCCGCGGACATCGAGCTCGTCGCATTTGCTGGAAACCATCTGCGACATGCTGTATGCGGAAGACAGCTTCTGTGCGCTCTCCACGATCTCGACAAACAGATCTCTGGACATTACATAAGTATCCATAAAGATATTTCTGTCTTTTACGTTGCCCAGATTTCTGCCGATCAGCTTAACGCCCTTCTGCCTGTTGAGTTCCAGAACGTTCATGTCAAGGAGTGTAGTATCAGCATTGTCTACTTTATGATAAAGCAGAGTGATGTCTGCACCGGAATCGAGATGCTTCTGCAGAAGCTCATCATAATTCTGAGAATAGATCATGTAGTTCGGTGCGATAACCACGTAGTCCTCATGCATTCTCTTGATGATATCAAGATTTTCGGAATATGCATGAATATCTGTATTATAGATCGTATTATGTACATTGAGGTTGGCAAAAAGCATCTGCAGTTTGCCTTTTTTGGAATTGATGTTGTAGTGACGGCCGGTTCCCAGATGCTCGGTGAGTGATCTGGGCTTGCTGCTGCCTACATATACCTGGATCCTGTCGATTCCGCTGTTGCTCATGTTGGAGACCGGGAAGTCGATGACACGATATCTGCCCAGGAAAGAGAAAGCGCTGACCGGACGATGCTCCTGAAGTCCTTCTACATTAAACCGGCGGATCGAAGATGCGATAATACCAAATGCTCTTGCCATCTTACTCTACCCCCTTTACTTTTTTCGCAACAAGAAGAATGTTCTCGCTGTCCGCGCTGCCGACCACTGCGCCTTTACCGATTCGGACATCGCCTGCCACCAGTGCTCTGGTAACGACTGCGCCGTCTTCAACAATTGCACCCGGCATAAGAACACTGTCGATAACTTTTGCACCCTTACCAACAACAGAATTGGTAAACAGAACAGAGTTGGTTACCTCGCCTTCTATGCGGCAGCCCTGATTGATATATGCAGTGCTGATCTTTGCATCGCGTCCGATATACTGCGGAAGTGTCGTGACATCCTCGGTATAAATTTTCCATCTCGAATCGGACAGGTTAAGTTCATTTTTTCTGTGAAGAAGGTCCATGTTCGCTTCCCAAAGGGAATCGATTGTTCCTACATCCTTCCAGTAGCCCTGGAACTCATAGGCCATGAGAGTCTTGCCCTCACCGAGCAGTGTAGGAATGATATCCTTGCCGAAGTCGTGACTGGATTCGTTGCTCTTCATATCCGCAATAAGAAGCCGGCGAAGCGTCTTCCAGGTGAAGATATAGATACCCATGGAAGCCAGATTGCTCTTGGGGTTAGCCGGTTTTTCTTCGAATTCCACGATATGTCCGTTTCCGTCGGTGTTCATGATACCGAAGCGGCTTGCTTCTTTGATCGGCACAGGGATAACTGCGATGGTCGCATCTGCTTTGTTCTCTTTGTGATAATCAAGCATCTTGGAATAATCCATCTTGTAGATGTGATCGCCGGAAAGGATGAGCAGATATTCCGGATCATAGTTATCGATAAAGTCGATATTCTGGGAGATAGCGTCTGCGGTTCCGCGATATACGTCAAGAGCCTCATCGGCTTTTTCACGCGGAGGAAGAACGAACACACCACTCTCATTTGTATCGAGTCCCCAACGTCCGCCCGATGCCACATAGCTGTTCAGCTGAACAGATTCATACTGTGTCAGGACACCTACTACATCGATGCCGCTGTTTGCGCAGTTGCTGAGCGGGAAATCGACGATTCTGTACTTACCGCCATAATAAACTGCCGGCTTGGCGACCTTTTTTGTCAGGTCATGCAGACGGCTGCCACGGCCTCCGGCCAAAATCATGGCAAGCATCTCATTTTTCATTTTGATACCTCCTACTACTGTCTGATACGATCTATTATCGTTCTATATATATTTTTATCATAATTTCACGCTTTGTGCAAGGTATTATCATGCAAAGTGTCAACTATATCGATCGAATTTCGGTATTTTTTACTGAAATATGACCGGGAATTTTTCCGGAATACCTTTTAGTCGTTCGGCCTCATGAAAAATCTGCCCGACAGCTGGTCGGTCTTGATCACGTTGATAAACGCTTTCTCATCTGTTTCCCTGATCTTTTCGAGCACAGGCTTAAGCTCATCCGACGAAATAACCGAATAGATCATCGTCCTGTGCTTATCCTCGTATGTCCCCTTTACATCCATGCTGGTTGCACCGTGCTTTGTCATGGTATCGATCACGGCCGTGACCGCCTCGGGTTTGTCCGTCACGATAAAGAGCGTGTTCTTATTATAGTGTTTGTAGGTGAGGTGGATCATCTGGGTCGATGCGAACTGGAATATGATCGAATAGAGAGCTTTGTCCCATCCGAACAGGAATCCGCCGCAGATCAGGATGAGGGCGTTGAATCCCAGCACGTAGTTCCATGCATCGATGCCAAATTTTTCGGAGATGTATATGGAAATAAAGTCGGTTCCTCCCGAAGTGGCGCCCGCATGCAGGGCCAGCGAAATGGACACACCGTTGACCATACCGCCGAACACACTGATCAGCAGCAGATCCGATGTGATGGTCCTGAGCGGAATAATGTCCGTCAGTATGGTTACCGTGAGTATGGTGATGCAGGAAAAAATAGTGAATTTCTTTCCGATCTTAAAGTAAGACAGGATGATCGGAAAAGAATTAAGCACAATGTACACAATACCATAGGGAAGCGAGATGCCCCAGAAGGTGGAAAAGACCCCCTGCAGCAATATGGTAAGGCCGGAGAAGCCTCCCGGCAGAAGGCCGCCGGTGTGTACGAAAGAACGCAGGTTGACCGACATGACCACGCCGGCCAGGACACAAAGAAGAATTCTTTTTATATCTTTTTTCCAGTCAAATGTCATGCATTACCTCCGGTCAGATTCTGGTATACATTTGTGATCTCGGCGGAATTCAGTGTAAAGCCGACTTCGTAGAAGGGTACCGTCTTTGCCATTGTCCGCAGAAGCTCCATCGCCCTGTCAAAATTCTCCTGTCTGTCGGGGCGGAATACCTGGTAACATATCCGGTCCAGAGCCTCTTCGTCTGTCATTCTGCAGACGCCCGATCTTTCTGCACGGTGCAGGAAGCATATGTTCTTAAGCGGAGCTTTTTCGTTTATCCCGACATGATGTTTTCCGTCCCACGGGGATCCGTACACGGTGATCTCTTTTGGGGTTACGTGCAGGAAAGGTTTGTCATCATTCAGTACATACGCGCGGCTTCCAAAGTGCTTTGCCCAGAGCCTTGCATATGTGCTTTTGCCGACACCGCTGTCCGCCGCGAATATGCTGCATGCGCCGTCAACCACAACTGCGGAGCCGTGGAAGGCGATCGTGTCAGACTTGAGCAGCGCATCAGATACTTTGCGGTTGAGCGCAAAGTTCTCAAAATAGTAACCCGGCAGGCGGTTTACGAAATCGGAGGAATAGCGAGGGTTCTCCAGCATTCGTCTCCATTCCCTGCGGATGTCCCGTTCACTCATCTCAACACGTATCTCGGCCTCCTCTTCGGTCAGATAATCTTTTAAGGAGACTCCGGTCTGGATATTTATTGCCGCGATCCGGATCACGTGGTCCGCGATCCGGACATTATATTCGTACATGGGCTCCACCCCTCTCTGTGCAGTTCACAGTTTCAGATTTTTGAAATCTTTATGTTTTCTATTGTAACCGGAAAAAGACAGTTTTACAAGAAGCAAGTTTATGGTAGGTACCGTTAACAAATAATGAACAAACAGACTGTTTCAGCCCATTTGTTCATAAAGTATTCACGGTGCCTGCCACACAAAAAAAGTCTTGCCGGAAGTCATAAAATATGCTATCTTAACAATTGTCAGCCGGCATGTCGGAATGGCAGACGAGGCAGACTCAAAATCTGTTGTGGGCAACCACGTGTGGGTTCAAGTCCCACTGCCGGCACTCTTTTTTATTTCGCAGGTATACAAAAAGGCCCCGAACTCCTGTAAGATCAAGGATTGGAGGGCTTTTTTAGTTAGCAGGATATAGTTTCCACATTCAAATCTTTTGATAGCCCTCTCCGGGGCTTCTTTTGTTAATTCGATATTATCAAGGCGTGGAGTACTCCGGGTCAGAGCCGGACAGCATCAATGTCCTTTGTCGAGTTGTGACATTCCGGAGTATTTTTATCAAAAACAGCAAAGGAGGAACGATAAAATGAGCGAAAGAGAAAAAGCTATCAATTTATTAAACAATCTCCCGGATAACAAGATAGTTTTCGTAATAGCTTATCTCCAAGGCCTGTCAGACGGACTTGAAGAAGATCCGGACGACTGGGATCTGGATATGATAAAAACAGCTCGGGAAGAGAACGACGGAACAGTTGTAAGTATAGATGATTTGGCCGCAGAATTAGGGGTATCACTATGAGTGATTATCGTATTGTCTTTGAAAAAGCAGCTGTTAAGTTTCTGAAGAAGCAGGACAAATCTCAACAGGAAAGGCTCCTTCGAGCAATCAACAAGCTGCCTCACGAAGGAGATATAAAGCACCTCTCCGGTCATGACAATTTATACAGACTCCGTGTTGGAGGGTATAGGATTTTATTTTCAAAAGACACGTATGTGAAAATAGTGAATGTTGAAAACATAGATAATCGTGGGCAAGTTTACAAATAAAAGAAAATCGCTCACTGCCGGGATGGAACACGGGGACGGTTCCTCGTTCCACCCAGAAATGGAACACGGGGACGGTTCCATTTCTGGGTGGAACGAGGAACCGTCCCCGTGTTCCATCACGACCTCACTCTCCCCTCCAGCTGTGCCCCCGGAACCGCGGGGTCGCAGACCACGCGGAGCACACCGCCGGGTTCACGAAGAGTGACATCCGCCTTGTGACCGGACCGCGCTGCCAGGTACATGGCTGCGGCGCAGCTTCCGCTCGCGCAGGAATTTTCCCAGAACACCGTGCCGCTTCCCGGCACATACACCAGAGGAGTAAGGACATACTCCTCTGTTTCTTTTTGCAGAAACATCAGCCCGAGCCCCTCCGCATTCAACTGCCCGCACCACTGCCGCACTGTCTTCTCAGCGGCCTTGCGGTCTCCCATAAGCAGGGAATACAAAGAGCCCGGCTCGATAATAATATGCGAGATGCCTTCGAGCCGCACTATCGGAAGTTCTTCGGTCAGGGCACCCGCACTGAACGATCTTTTTGTGATGTCAAGCGCCTGAGGCATACGGATCGCTGTGGAGTAAAGATTCTCTGCGGCTTTTGTGAACTTCACTTCCACCGGAGCTGATGCCCCCGACACACGCAGCACCACTTTCCCGGCCTGCTTCCGATCGGACTCTGTACCACAGACATGGCCTTTTTCGGATGTCTGCTCCGTATACCAAACAGCGGCACACATAGAAGCGTTGCCGCAGAATTCGCCGCCGGCCATTCGAAGCTCCATGTCGAATCCACTCTCATTATCATCGGCCCTGCGCACAAAACCAACCTGCTCGACACGGGGATGCCTTGCCATGATCTGCTCGGCCGGTCCGGGCTGTGCCTTCACGTCGACCGGCGTTTCGACCAGTGCGGTGATATTTCCGGTCGGATCGAAAATGTGATATTTTATCCCATCGATATGATATTCCATAAAGATCCTTCTCCGTGAAAGAAAACGCCGGTGTCCCGACGTTTCTCTTCATTCAAGTATTATTAACGTTCGAACACACGCAGGAAAGCCTTCGTGCGCTCCATCTTCGGATTCTCAAACACTTCTTTCGGATCGCCCTGCTCTACGATCACTCCGCCGTCCATGAACAGGACACGGTTGCTTACCGCCTTGGCAAAGGGCATCTCGTGCGTGACCACGACCATGGTCATCTTTTCTTCGGCCAGCTGTCTGATGACTTTGAGGACCTCTCCCGTCAGCTCGGGATCAAGCGCGGAAGTGGGCTCGTCAAAGAACAGGATCTCGGGCTTCATGGCCAGTGCTCTGGCAATAGCGACACGCTGCTGCTGTCCTCCCGAAAGCTGATACGGATACGAATTTGCCTTGTCCGCTATGCCCATCTTGCCCAGTAGATCCATCGCGGTCTTCTCCGCCTCTTCTCTGCTGCGGTGCTGTACATGGACAGGAGCGTCGATCAGGTTTTTCAGCACGCTGTAATGCGGAAAAAGATTGAACTGCTGGAACACCAGCCCGCAATATGAACGGAAATTGCGAAGTTCTTTATGACTGACATATACAGCCTTCCCTTCCGCATCCGTATGTGCGGCTTTCTGTCCCATATAGATGATTTCTCCGCCATCGATGGTCTCCAGAAATGTCGCGCAGCGAAGCAGCGTAGATTTTCCCGACCCGGAGGGGCCGATTATACTCACCACTTCTCCGCTGTCCACATTGAAGCTGATGTCTTTCAGCACCTTAAGGTCGCCAAACTGTTTTTGGATATTGTTCATCTCAATGATCATGGTTTACCGCCTTATCTGTAATAATCCATTGATTTTTCGATCCGCGCCATCGCAAATGCCACCACATAGTTGGCAATAAAATAGAATACACCGGCAATGACGAACGGCATAAACGATGTCTGTGAAGCCGAGATCTGCTTGGCCAGTGAGAACACTTCCTGGTATGCCAGCGTAAACGCAAGCGAAGTATCCTTAACCAGAGTGATAACCTCGTTTGTCACAGAAGGCATGATCCTTTTGACCACCTGCGGAAGAATTATGCGCATAAATGTCTGTGCCTTGGTATAGCCGAGTACCTCCCCCGCTTCATGCTGTCCGATATGGATCGATTCGATACCTCCGCGGTATATCTCGGCAAAATATGCGGCATAGTTGACGATGAAGCCGAGTATCAGTGCCGGGAATCTCCAGCCTCTGATCGACGCTCCGAAAAGATAGAACGGCCCAAAATACCAGACCAACAGCTGCAGCATGAGCGGCGTGCCTCGGATAACCGCGATATAGACACTGATGATTCCTCTCACGATCCCAAACCGTGATTTTCGAAGCAGGGCAACGACCATGCCCAGGGGCAGAGAACCGATCAGGGTAAGCGCAAAGATTCCCGTGGTTCTGGCCATACCTGCGGCCATGGTTGATAACATAGTAGTCAGAGTCATTATAATTCCTTTCTGAATCGAGTATTTCCCGGCATCATTATTGCAGGTAATATCATATTGAGATGAATTGCTTCCTTGTGTGGCAATTCTCTAACGTATAGCAAATTCAGGTCACTGCCCGCAGCCTTGGAGCTGTGAACAATTACAGATAAATTCAGAGAATTTGCCATACGTTAAAAAACTGCCGGTCTGCCGGAACCGCAGTTCCGACAGACGCGGCTGTTGATCAGCACTTCGTGTTTTACTCTTTGCCCAGAGTGAGATAGTCGTAGATCTCGGGATACTTCTTTCCGATTTCATCAAAGGTTCCGTCCTCTGCCAGTGCGTCGAGAGCCGCATTGATCTTGTCGCAGAGTTCAGTGTCGTCCTTGCGGAAACCGATCGCATACTGCTCGCTTCCCAGTGCTTCCTCGAGGAACATGTAATCGGTCTCGTTGCTCATCAGGTAGTTGCCGCTGGTAACGTCGATGGCGACCGCATCGATAGCGCCGGCTTTGAGATCGTTGAACGCGATGGTGTATGTCTCATATACTTCCAGAGAAGCAAATGTAGCGGCAAGCTCAGCCTGACCTTCTTCGTCGTTCAGAAGGTCGTATGCGGACGTGGATGTCTGCACACCGACGATCTTTCCTGCCAGATCAGCCAGGGTCTCGATGCCGGAATCCTTGGCTACAAGGATCATCTGGGTATTGTCGGAGTACGGTTTGCTCCACAGATAGTCGTCTTCACGTCCGTTCATGGTAAATCCGGACCAGATGCAGTCGCAGCTGCCCGCGTTGAGCTCGGCATCTTTTGCATCCCAGTTGAACGGAACCGCTTCATATTCCCATCCGTAGTATTCACAGACTGCTTTGGCCATCTCTACGTCAAAGCCGTTGGTCTCGCCGTTGTCGTCAATGTAGGAATACGGCGGATAGTCAAGGTCAAAGCCATGTTTGAAAACGAATGTTTCCCCGGAAGCAGCTTCTTCCTCGGCATAGGCTGTGCAGCTGAAGCCTGCAAGCATCATGGCAGACATAGCGATCGTCAGGATGGCAGCGATTTTTCTCTTCATATTATCTTTTCTCCTTAATGTTCAGTTAACAGTAACCGGAAATCTGCTGAAACGAATGCTTCCGACTGCCGTCATTTTCAGTGGCTGTCGGTCAATGCATTGATGCAGTTCTTTATCATAATAGCACACTAAAGTGTTGTTGTAAAGGAAAGATTTCTACCAACATTTAGTATATCGGACACAAGAATTTTATTGCAATCCAACAACTTTTCCTATAAGATTATTATATGAAATAAAATCATGGAAAGGTGGGTTTTTCATATGTATCAGGATGATTACAAACGTTGGCTCGAAGCCGATCTTATTGATTACGACCTCGGAAAAGAACTGCGCGACATCGAAGGCGACGACGATGCGATAAAGGATCGCTTTGCGGTTGCTCTTCAGTTCGGTACAGCAGGTCTCCGCGGTACTCTCGGAGCGGGCACCAACCGTATGAACATCTGGGTCGTTCGCCAGGCAACGCAGGGTGTTGCGGACTGGGTAAAGACTCAGGGCGGAACACAGACAGTGGCGATCAGCTACGACAGCCGTCTTAAAGGATGGAACTTCGCCAGAGACGCGGCGGGCGTTCTCGCAGCTAACGGGATCAATGTCCGTATATATGACGAGCTGATGCCGGTTCCGGCTCTCAGCTTTGCTACCAGATTCTATAAATGCAACGCAGGTATCATGATCACCGCGTCCCACAATCCGGCCAAGTACAACGGCTACAAGGCTTACGGACCGGACGGCTGCCAGATGACCGACGATGCCGCGGCTGTTGTCTACGATTCCATTCAGAAGACCGACGTGCTGACAGGCGCAAAATACATGTCCTTCTCCGCAGGTGTGGAAGCAGGCCTGATCAAATTTGTCGGCGACGACTGCAAGGATGCTTTCTATGAGGCTATCGAGGCTCATCAGGTTCGTCCGGGTCTCTGCAAGACCGCAGGACTCAAACTGGTGTACTCTCCGCTCAACGGAACCGGCCTTGTTCCGGTCACCAGAGTCCTTCGCGACATCGGAATCAGCGATATCACGATCGTTCCCGAGCAGGAATATCCGAACGGCTATTTCACCACATGCTCGTATCCGAATCCCGAGATCTTTGCCGCTCTCGAGAAAGGCCTTGAACTTGCCAAGGAAGTCGGCGCAGACCTCATGCTTGCCACCGACCCCGACGCAGACCGTGTAGGCATCGCCATGAAGTGTCCGGACGGCTCCTACGAGCTGGTATCCGGCAATGAGATGGGCGTACTCCTTCTCGACTACATCTGCGCAGGACGTATCGAAAAAGGAACAATGCCGGCAAATCCCATCGCTGTTAAATCTATCGTTTCTACTCCTCTTGCAGACGCAGTTGCCGAGCACTACGGTGTTGAGCTTCGCCATGTTCTCACCGGTTTCAAGTGGATCGGCGACCAGATCGCACAGCTCGAGGCTGCAGGCGAGGTAGAGCGCTTCATCTTCGGTTTCGAGGAGAGCTACGGATATCTCGCAGGCCCGTATGTAAGGGATAAAGACGCGGTTATCGGCTCCATGCTCATCTGTGAGATGGCTGCCTATTACAGAAGCATCGGTTCTTCCATCAAACAGAGACTGGAGGAGATCTATGCGCAGTACGGCCGTTACCTCAACAAAGTAGACAGCTTTGAATTCCCGGGACTCTCCGGCATGGACAAGATGGCCGGCATCATGAGCGGTCTCAGAAATGACCCGCCGAAAGAGTTCGCAGGCAAAGCAGTCGTCAAAGTGACCGACTACGCGAAGCCCGAAGAGACAGGCCTTCCGAAGGCAAACGTTCTGATCTACGGCCTCGATGACGGTTCTTCGGTCGTCGTTCGTCCGTCCGGAACCGAGCCCAAGATCAAAGCTTACTTTACCACCCTCGGAAAGGATCTTGCGGAAGCCGAAGCGCAGAAGGATAAACTGGCTGAGGCTTTGAAACCGGTGTTTGCATAAATAAATAATATTTCATGAGACGAACACAGGGGTGAAACGAGGGACGATTCCTCGTTTCACCCCTGTTTTTTGCCTCATGGTTTTCTTGGTTCACGGGTGAGCCGGAAAATTGTCCCTCGTTTCACCCGATATGCGTGGATTCTGACCGGTCCGGTTCGTATAAATACCTGAAGCAAATAAATTGCGCAACAAATTCACGAATATAAACAGTTAATATGAAAGTGAACGCCTAAAGGTGTTCACATGACAGTCTGACTTGTTTCAATAATATTTTTTGGATTTTCAGTTAAACAGGAAAGGAGAAATATCCATGAACACGAATAGAAACACAAACAACAGCGGAAACATTATAGATAACGGACAGGCTAAACTTCAAAGAATGAAGAACTTCAGCGGTACGATGATCGGAGAGCGTGCATACAACCTGATCATCGGTGTGACACTGCTCTGGGGCATCGCGATCAACATCGTCATGGCACTCACATTGAAAAATACGATACTAAGTCTTCACCCGGCAATTGTCCTGATCACTTATCTCGTAGGCAGCTTAGCATGCTCGTTCATCATCTACAGAGCAAAAAATCCGGCAGTCAGCTTTGCAGCATTTACCGGCCTCGCCATATGTATGGGACTGATCCTGACCTATTTTGTCTCAATGTATGAACTGGGAACTGTGTCACTCGCCTTCGAGCTGACAGCAATCATCACGGTAGCAATGATGATCCTGGGAACACTGTTCCCGCAATTCTTCCTGAGCATCGGCGGCTCCCTTGGCATTTCGTTAGTACTTGCCATCATCGTCGAGGTCGTAGCAGGACTGATCTTCCATCTGAATATGAGCATCATGGATTATGTGATCGTGCTCATCTTCTGCGGATTTGTTGGTTATGACTGGGCCAAAGCACAGATTTATCCGAAGAATGCGGTGAATGCAGTGGCCAGCGCATCCGATATCTATGTTGATGTAGTGAATATCTTTATCAGACTGCTTTCCATTCTGGGAAAGAAAGATAATTGATCCGGATACAAAAAACACACGGGCCCGCCCGTGTGTTTTTTTATCTCTTCAGAAAACAGGTTTATCCTTTATCCTCCACCCAAAGAACGACGTCCCTTCCTTCACCTCTTCCATCATCTCGGAAATCTTCTGCATCTTCTTCAGACAATACTCTGCACTCTCTTCATCGCCCGCCTGTCTGTACAATTCATACCCCCTATACAGCATTTCATAATAATCCTCATATTCCTCGGGAGTATATCGTGAAAAACGGATCGCTCTCTCCTTATACCTCACCATGGCGTCGAAATCGCCCTGACCGTAGGCCAGCCTGGCTTTGGCACTGTTGGCCAAAGAAAAGTCCGGGTTGAGCCGCAGGATCCGGTCGGCGTACAGCTCCATCTCCTCCTCGGTCTCTGCCTGAATGAGCAGCTTTTCCAGCGCAAGCGTGTACGCAGGATATACGCGGGCGGCTGCAGAAGGAATGCCGGCATTATAAAGAGCTGTCGGTATCATAAAATACAGTCCGATCAATGCCGCTGCGGGAAGCAGGCCATACACTGCCGCTTTCGGCACATGCAGCTCTTTCTCCGTTGAAGAGCCGGTCATACATAACAACAGAATAAAGTCTATAGCGATAAACTGCAGGTCAAAATCGAGCAGACTGTGCAGGACGATCGCCGCGACGATCATTCGAAGAGGCATACTGTGAACTGCCTCCTTTTTCTTTTTTCCTCCTGTCAGCATTCGCACCAATGACACGGCACACAGAATTCCCGGCAGCCACCCGGCGTCCAAAAAGATCTGCAGCAGATCATTGTGTACATGCATCACCGTATACACACCCGTCTGAAAAGATCCCTGTGTCTCAAAATACCCCATGTACCCCAGCCCTGCAGGATGCTTAAGGATCACCGGCAGCGCATCCCGGTAATAGAGGAGCCGTCCGTAAAACGTTTCCGGCGACAAAGAATAGGTGAGAAATCTTCCCTGGCTGCCCGGCCTGAAAAACAGCAGCGCTGCAATCCCTGCCACCGCTGCACCGGTCACGCAAAGGAGCACTACACGCACCTTTCTCTTGAGGGTGAACATATTGATGACCGCAAAGAGTCCGGCGAGTATCAGCACCGTCCTGCTGCCGGAAAGGATGATTCCGGCAGACAGCACTGCAAGCCCGATCACCTCTCCCGGCAACAGTTTTAAGTTTCCGGATCTGTCTTCTTTTTTGCTCCCGATCATCTTCTGCAGGGCGATCACGCATATCAGTAAAAACAGAGCAAAAGCATTGGGATAGCCGAAAAATCCGGAAAGACGGTCATTATTCAAAAAGAAATCCGCAAGTTCTGCCGCAGGCGGAAACGAAGATATCAGCCGCAGGATGTACCCCGAGGCTGATACAAGCGTCATAGATACACCCGCCAAAGGGAGCTTAAAAAGGATCTTCTCCCTCTCCTCTTCGCTGAGCTGATCGGCCGCAAGCACAAACAGAGGCAGCGGCAGAAATTTGACTGCGCCGATCGGTGCCATCCCTTTATCGACCGCCCAAAGCGGACTGATCAGCATGGCGGCGACGATCGAACCTGAAGCGGCCAAAAGCAGCCTGCTGCGTACAATAAGGCGGCCGTTCCGGCGGAAACACATAAAAAGCGCCGCGCAAAGACAGACTGCGGCTATACAGGAAGACCATTCATAATAAGACCCGAAAATGAACGGGGCAGATAATATCAAGATCGTCAGCCATGTGTACATCGTCTGTTCCTCCGCGGCAATCTTTTTCTCACGGTGTCCGGTTTCTCAGCATCATTTTAACATATTTGGGATGCCATTGTCACTGTGCGTTTCCCTGTGAGCCGTATATCTTAGGCAGGATCTCTCTGACCCTTTTTTCAAACTCCTCCTGCTCCTCATCAACAAGCCCTTTAAAATAAACCTTGTCGATCTGCTCCTCGTCGAACAGATATACATTGTTCGGGTTCATGTACCCTTCGGGGTAAACGCATCCACAGTAGTCATACACTCTTTTCATATCCTCAGGCTTAGCCTGAAGAAGTCCCATGATCATCAGCCTCTTCGTGCTGTTCTTTAAAAGTACCACACTGCCGACAGGCAGTATCTCTGACTTTAACATACTAATCTCCTCTCTTCCTGTCTGTTTTGTGCTTTCACCAAAAAGATGCCAATGCCTGTGCATCACCGGTTTTCTCAGTCACCCGGAAAGAAATAATTCCAGACTGCCTGCGCCGTAGAACACACAGCCTGTACTGCTCCTCCGATATCGACGGCAAAACCGAAGCTTGCTCCTATGCCGAGCGAAGCTCCGACGTCACAGGTGACGGATGTAGGTGTGACCCCGAAATTGGCATGCGCACCGAGTCCCAGATTGACTCCCCCGCTTGCCGAAGCGGTCACGCCTGCAAACGAACCCGTCACCGTTCCTGTGGCAGATGCCGCCACAGCCTCAGCCGTCACAGAGCCCGATACCGCCGGCGACACATTGCCATTATGATCAAACAGTGAAGCCGACACCTCTCCCGAGGCTTCAGCATGCCCGAGCGTTGCGTTCGCGTTTCCTTCGACCGAGAAATAGTCGTTGCTGTAATTGCCGGATATCTCCCCCTCAAGAAGGCTCCCGCTGACACCCGCCGAAGCAGTGATAAAGGGTGAAAATATCTGTCCGCCTCCGCTTCCGGATGCGTATAATCCAAGTCCGGCTTCCGCGTGGGCCTCCCCGCCGACAGCAGTGCCCGAAACCCAGCCGCCGGGGATCTGTATCGAGCCTTCGGCAACAGAACCGGAAGCCTGGGCCCCCGTATTCCATATATGCAGCGGCTGCCCCTGCGGCTTTTCGGCCTGTGTTACATTCCCGCCGCCTCCGCCGGCTGATTCATCTCCTGCCCCGGACTGTCCGGAAGTTCCGGGATAATGCCAGTGGAACAGTTCACCGCCCCCGTTATACTCCCAGCTGTTGCCGAACGTAGAACTGCCGACGCCATCCGGCTTCGTCCTTGTGGGAACAGCAGCCGCTTCTGCCACATTAGGCTTTAAAATTAGCGTCTCCTGTCCGGCAGGATGATTGACCGTCACCTCTACCGTGGTTCCTCCACCCCCCAAAGGCGCAGGGATTTTTTCTCCGCCGACGGCAGAGGCGATGATATCATTTTCACAGTTTTCGTAAAGTTGGGAACAGCTTTCCAGAACACGGCCGAACCGGATGACCGATACGGAAAGCTCACGGACAGACCGTCCGCATATCATTGCGGCCTGAATGGCCGCTCTCATAGATTCGCTGTCGGCTCCTCCCATCCTGCACGCTTCGTCTATCTCTTCCGAAATGCGCGCAGCACGGCTGCCGATATTGTCCAGCAGAAGCGCCGAAGAGCGCAGTCTGCCGATATTCACCGTAAAGTCTGACATATTTTTCTCCTGTACACTTCAGAAGCATCTATATCTTTTTACGGTGCTCATAAAAAAATCTGCTCTCTCTATGATCCGATTATAATATCGGATCACAGAGAGAGCAAGTAAATTTCATCGACAAATTCTGCCGTGAAGACAAGGGACGGTTCTCACTTCAGCAATTTGTCATAAACCTCCGGGAAACAGTCAAACGTGGCAAAATAATCCCCGGCCGTCTCCGCCCGGCGGATCAGCTTATAGGACCCGTCCTCGCAGAGCAGGATCTCCGCCGATTTGAGTTTTCCGTTATAATTATATCCCATGGAAAAGCCGTGTGCCCCGGTGTCATGTATGACAAGAATGTCTCCCATATCCACCTTAGGCAGATACCTGTCGATGGCAAACTTGTCATTATTCTCGCACAGCGACCCCGTAACATCATAAAGATGATCGCCCGGCTCATTCTCCTTACCCATCACCGTGATGTGATGATACGCGCCGTACATCGCAGGCCTCATCAGATTGACCGCGCATGCATCCACCCCGATGTACTCTTTATGGGTGTGCTTCTCGTGGATAGCCGTTGTGACCAGGCACCCGTACGGTCCCATCATAAAACGCCCAAGCTCGGTATAGATCGCGACATCTCCCATGCCCGCCGGAACCATGACTTCCTCAAATACTCTGCGGACGCCTTCGCCGATGGCGCGGATATCGTTCGGCTCCTGGTCGGGACTGTAAGGAATACCGATACCGCCTGAAAGATTGACGAAAGAGATATGCGCTCCCGTCTCCTTCTGCAGCTTAACAGCCAGCTCAAACATTACTTTTGCCAGCATCGGATAGTATTCGTTCGTCACGGTATTGCTGGCCAGAAACGCATGGATACCGAAATTTTTGGCACCCTTCTGCTTCAGAATACGGAACGCCTCAAATATCTGGTCGGTAGTCATTCCATACTTCGCATCTCCGGGATTGTCCATGATATCGTTGCTGATCTTGAACAGTCCGCCGGGATTGTACCTGCAGCTGATCGTCTCCGGAATATACCCCACTGCCTCTTCGACAAAAGGAATGTGCGTGATATCGTCCAGGTTGATGATGCCGCCGATCTCATGGCAATAGCGGAACTCCTCGGAAGGCGTATCGTTGGAGGAGAACATGATGTCCCCGCCGCTGCATCCGCAGGCTTTTGCCATCATCAGCTCGGTCATTGAGGAGCAGTCGCACCCACAGCCGTAGTCCTTTAAAATGTCGATCAAAAACGGATTGGGCGTTGCCTTCACCGCAAAGAATTCCTTAAAGCCCTTGTTCCAGGAAAAAGCTTCTTTTAAAGCCGCTGCATTCTCCCTGATCCCCTTTTCGTCATACAGATGAAAAGGCGTCGGATACTCTCTTATGATCTCCTGCAGTTTTTCCTGTGTCACAAATGGTTTTTTCTTCATTGCGGGTCAATCCTTTCATTAATCAAGTCTCTTACTGTACGTGTGTATGTGTAAAAAGGTGGTCCTGACAGTATTCATAATTACCGTTGCATTTGGAGCAGAAACGGAACTCCAGATCGGGCGAATCCAGTTCTGTTCTTCCGCATATCGCACATTTATGCTTGCTGATCTGCCCGCCGCCCTGTGCCCGGCTCTGCGGTTCCATAGCCCTGTGGAACTCTCTCCTGCGCTTTACTTCTTTCGGTCTGTATCTGCTGAGATCTTTGGAACCGAGATAGAAAAGCCCAAAGTTGACGAGCGAAGCGACGATCGGTATGATCATAAACCAGAAGCCCATGCGCAGATAGTCGATGATCGTATATACCATGATAGCCAGATATACGATCGCCATCCATTTCATTTTGATCGGGATCACAAACCAGAGAAGGATCTGCATATCCGGATACAGCATGGCAAACGCAAGGAAGACCGAAAGTGCAATATAGTAAGTAGTAAAAATGTATCCCGCATAGACGTCGTACACGCCTCCGCCGATAAAGTGCAGAATGAACGCACCTATGATCGTAAGGATAATACCGCCGAAGATGTACAGGTTATATCGGAAAGTACCTATCGATCTTTCCAGCTGATTTCCCAGAGGATAATAGAAAAAGGCAATGGAGATCACGAACAGCAGGAAATTGCCTGTGCTCGGCGGATAGATGATCCAGGTGACCAGTCTCCATATCTGCCCGTGAAGGATAAGCGTGACATTCAGGTTCAGATAGTAAAGCAATTCCGGATTCAGGTAATAAATAACATATCCCACAACGTAGCATGCGATCATGTACATGGTCAGGTTGGGGATCCCGTATTTTCCGTAACGGCGTTCCAGATTATCGATAAAATTTCTCATTCCGGGTTAAACGAACTCCTTTCTCATTTTTGCAAGAATTCCTAAACATTATAAGTATTCATGTCCGCTTTGTCAATTCACAGATCGTTTAATCCTTTAATTTGTTAAAGTAATATGTTATAATATGCGGGAATGATTTTTGATTATTGCAGACTGTGAGGTAACATATATGAACAAATCAACTTTCGGCAATCTGTTTTCTGTCACCACCTGGGGCGAATCCCACGGGCCTGCCATAGGCGCAGTCGTGGATGGATGTCCTGCGGGACTGCCGCTCGCTCCCGAGGACATTCAGATCTATCTTGACCGCAGAAAACCCGGGCAAAGCCGCTTCACCACGGCCCGGAAGGAGGACGATGCTGTCGAGATCCTGTCCGGTGTATTCGAGGGAAAGACCACCGGCACTCCCATCTCGCTGATGATCAGAAATAAAGATCAGCGATCCCGCGATTACGGCAGCATCGCTTACTGCTATCGCCCCGGACACGCGGATTATACCTTTGACCAAAAATACGGGTTCCGCGACTATCGCGGCGGCGGACGATCTTCAGCGCGGGAAACCGCAGCCAGAGTCGCCGCAGGGGCGATCGCGGCAAAGCTTCTTAAAGAGATCGGCGTCTCTTTCTGCACTTACACCAAAAGCATCGGCCCTGTCGCCGCGTCTGTCTTTGATCCCGACGAGATCGGGCGCAATCCACTGTGCATGCCGGATCATGAAGCTACAGAAAAAGCTTCGGCTTATCTCGATGAGTGTATCAAAAAGAAGGACAGCGCAGGCGGAGTCATCGAATGCATCATAAAAAATGTTCCTGCGGGACTCGGCGAGCCGGTCTTTGGCAAGCTGGACGCTTCTCTCGCACAGGCGATCATGTCCATCGGCGCCGTCAAGGCGGTGGAGATCGGTGACGGTATACAGGTCACCGCGATCTGCGGGTCCGAAGACAACGACGGCTTTACCGTAGATGATTCCCGCCGCATAAAAAAAACCGCCAATCATGCAGGCGGCATAATGGGCGGCATCAGCGATGGCAGTGATATTATTCTGCGGGCTCATTTAAAACCCACTCCTTCGATCTCCCGTGCACAGCAGACCGTCACCAAAGACGGCACTCCTACGAGTATCGAAATCGCAGGCAGGCACGATCCCGTTGTGGTTCCGCGAGCTGTAGTCGTGGTGGAGGCGATGGCGGCACTTACTGTCGCGGACGCGCTGCTGGCGAATATGACAGCGAGGGTGGAGAATGTGAGGAAGGTGTATAGGTGAAACAGGAACACAGGGGGACGGTCCTTTTG
>CAMNGN010000012.1 GCA_946538475.1 uncultured Blautia sp. | reverse complement strand
ATTATGGACAAGCGTTTTTTTGGAGTCGGAGAACCGCTCATTCAAAGGCAGCACGATCAGGGGATCGATGCGCCGGCATACCTGGATCTGGTTAAGTATCTGGGGTGCAATGCGTTTCGTAACTGGATGCACATCACGGAGATCCTCGAAGATCCCCGGACACCGAATCAAAAAGAAGTCGAAGCCCACACACGTCTCCTCGACCGGGCACGTGAGCTGGACATCGAGGTCACCGGCATGAGCCACGAGTGGTTTCTGCCCGAGGGATGTCTTCAGAAAAAAGGGCACGCGATGCCCGCAAGGGATCTGACAGAAGGAAGTCTGTATATGCAGGCTTTGGAGATGCTCGAAGAATCCTGGTACACGATGGCAAAGACTTTCCCTCAGGTAGCGATCTGGGAGGTCGGCAACGAGTGGAACCTGAACGCTTTTCTTCACCCGGACGGATTCCTCGATTCCGATATGAGCAGGCCTTTCACTGCTGATGAGAAGATGGACATCGCAGTAGACATGATGTACTATTCAGCTAAAGGTATAAGGCGTGCGGGAACCGGAGCAAAGGTTGCCTCCTTCTCTCCTGCGCTGTCCACACCGGGGCTCGGCGGCGACATGCCCGACTTTCTGCCGGTGATGTACGGCGTAGCCTGGACGCTCGATAAGGTATATAAAAGAATAAAATCCGGAGAGTTTCCGTCGACGGACACTGACGATTATTTCGACATCGTCGCCTGGCACCCCTACGTATTTACCAACCGTGAAGTGGAGAGCGACGCGGACCTCTTCCTGAACGTGGACGAGCCCGACAGTCTGTGGCGAAGCTTCAACGATTCCGCGTATCGCGTAATGAAAAAATACGGTGACGGAGATAAGCAGGTGATCCTGACCGAGACCGGTTTTACCGATCTGGGCGATAAAGAACTCGAGAAAAAATACGCGGGCTTCAACCGCAGGCTGCTCGAGATCGCATCTGAGCTGCCATATGTGCGCACCCTGCACAACTTCCGCCTTCTGAACGAGAACGCCATGCTGAAAAGGGCAGGGATTGAGGAGAATCAGATCGGGGGGCTGACTGAAGTCTACTTCGGCCTCTTCACCGATCCCGAAGACGGATGCAAACCGCGTGAAAGAGCTAAAGTGATACGGGAAATGACAGGAAAATGAGTTATTGAGATACGTCCCCACATATTTACAAGGAGGAAAAGAAAATGGCAGATTACATCGCAACCACAAGCCTTGGAAAAATCAGAGGATTTGAAGAAGATGGAATGATCAAGTATCTGGGCATCCCTTACGCCGAAGCCCCGGTGGGGCCGCTTCGTCTGAAAAGAGCTGTGCCGAAGACACCCTGGGAAGGAATATTTGACGCGAAAGAATACGGAAACGCACCGATACAGTACAACCAGGGTATGGTGATGGGCGACGAGGACTGCCTTACGCTGAATATCCTGACACCTCCCGGAGCCGATCACCTGCCGGTTTTCCTCTGGATCTACGGCGGCGGCTACAACACCGGATACTCCTCCGACGAGATGTACCGCGGTGAAGCTTTCGTGAAGGACGGCGTCATTTTCGCTTCTTTCAACTATCGCACAAACCTGATGGGATTTTATGATTTTACCACTTATCCGGGATGTGAAGAGATGGACAGCAACTGCGGTCTGTCCGACCAGATCCTTGCGCTCAACTGGATCCACGACAATATCGAAGCCTTCGGCGGTGACCCCGACCGCATCACGATCGGCGGCGAATCCGCAGGCGGCGCTTCTGTCGTAAACATGCTGGCCTGCCCGGGTGTCAAAGGAACCTTCAGCCAGGCGATCATCGAGAGCGGGCTTCCCAACTGCATGATGACCCACGAGACGGCAAGGGAGAATATCGATCTGTTTCTGGAGGGAATGCACTGGACAGAGAAAGACCTTCCGAAGCTTCTGAAAGAAGATCCCAGGCTGTTACTCATCGGACATGAGTATGTTACCGCAAAGCATCAGTATAAGAATCCGGGCATGTTCCTTCCGGGGCCGGTACAGGATGATCTGATGCCGGTGCGTCCGCTGGATGCCATCAGAAACGGCAGCGCAGAGGGCGTGCGTGTCATCATCGGGACCAACAAGCACGAAGGTACCATGTTCGTACATCCCGAGAACACAGGCTTCCCCAACAACTGGACAATGATCACAGAAATGCTTGAAAAGAACGGACATGGCGATGCTCTTCCGCAGATCATCAACTATTATCATCCGCAGACAAGCACCGTAGAAGGCGATCCTTTCATCCGCTTTTCCACGGATTACGCCTTTGAGATGCCCTCGATAAAGGTTGCCGAGTACCAGAAAAAGCATACACCTGATGTGTGGATGTATCGTTTCGATCTGGTGACCAAAAACTGCAAGGACTCCGGCTGGCTGGCTTCGCATGCGATCGAGCTGCCGTCTGTGTTTGCGGTGAGGAATCATCCGTTCGCCGGCTTCGTCTATGACGGAGAGCCGGATGAGGTCTTTGAAGAGATGGTGCGCCAGACACACGGCGACTGGATCTCCTTCATCAAGACCGGCGAGCCGAATCCCGACTGGCCGCGCTTTGAAGGGGCCAACTCCCCCATCCGCATCTACGACCGCGAAACCCGCACCGAGCAGTTGGACCGCACTGCGCTGATGGAGGCGTGGGGGGATCTGGACTTCTACGAGAAATAAAAGTAAATGGTGTCAGGCACCGAGTTCACGGTGCCTGACACCATTATTATTATTCTTTCCGGGAACGATTGCTTATCTCCCCACGCAGCTTCTCTACAAACTCTTCCAGAGTGCTTCCGGTCGTCTGATCGGTTGCTCTGTCACGCACCGAAATGGTACCTTCGGCAGCTTCTTTCTCACCCACGATGATCATGTACGGAACCTTGTCATCCTGGCGTGCCGCACGGATCTTATAGCCGACCTTCTCGTTACGGTCATCCAGCTCTACGCGGAATCTCTCCTGTCTCAGTGTCTCATAGATCTTCTCGGCGTAATCCAGACTCTTCTCGGAAACCGGAATTACCTTAACCTGAACCGGAGCAAGCCATACCGGGAACGCACCCTTGGTCTCCTCGGTCAGATAAGCCATGAAGCGGTCGAGGCTGCCCAGAATTGCCCTGTGCAGAACCACCGGTGTCTTCTCGGAGCCGTCTTTATCGGTATACTTCAGATCAAACTTGGCCGGCAGACAGAAGTCAAGCTGGCAGGTGGACAGCGTATACTCAGCGCCCACTGCAGGCTGTACATTGACGTCGAGCTTCGGGCCGTAGAAAGCAGCTTCGCCGATCTCCTCGGTGAACTCGATGCCAAGCTCGGTAAGCACCTCGCGGAGCGCCTGCTCTGCATGGTTCCACATCTCGTCGTCCGGATGATACTTCACCTTATCCTCGGGATCGCGGAGCGAAAGCACGCAGCGATAATCGGTGATATTGAAATCACGATAAACCTCAAAGATCAGGTCGCAGACAGCCGAAACCTCGGACTTGATCTGCTCGGGTGTCACAAAAAGATGCGCGTCATTCTGGCAGAAGTGACGGGCTCTCTCAATTCCCTTCAGGGTTCCGCTGGGCTCATAGCGGAAATCGTGCGCTACTTCACCGATACGGATCGGCAGATCACGGTAGGAGTGCAGCTGGCTTGCATAGATCATCATATGATGCGGGCAGTTCATGGGACGAAGAACAAACTGCTCGTCCTCGAGCTCCATGACCGGGAACATGTTCTCGCGATAGTGATCCCAGTGACCGCTGGTCTTGTACAGATTGACAGTTCCCACGCAGGGAGTCATGACGTGCTGATAACCCAGCATACGCTCTTTATCTTTGATATAGTCTTCCAGCTGCTGCCAGATGATATATCCCTTCGGAAGGAACATCGGCAGTCCCTTGCCAACCAGATCGTCGGTCATGAACAGTCTCATCTGTTTGCCGATGCGGCGGTGGTCGCGCGCTTTGGCTTCTTCGACGCGGCGCTCATACTCTGCCAGCTCATCGTTCGAGAAGAAAGCTACACCGTTCAGACGGGTGAGCATCTTGTTTGCGCTGTTGTTTTTCCAGTAAGCGCCGGAAATGGTGGTCAGCTTGAAAGCCTTGACGGCCTTGGTGTAGGTGATGTGCGGTCCGCGGCACATGTCAATGTACTCGCCCTGCTGATAGAAAGTGATCACCGCGTCCTCGTCAAGGTCTGCGATATGCTCTACTTTGTACTTTTCACCGCGCTCCTCCATGAGGGCAACTGCCTCCTCGCGCGGAAGAGAATACACCTTAAAAGGAAGATTCTCTTTGGTGATCTTTTTCATCTCTGCCTCGATGGCTCGAAGATCTTCATCGCCGAGGGTTCTGTCGCCCAGGTCGATGTCATAATAGAATCCGTTTTCGGTTGCCGGACCATACGCAAAATGTGCGTCGGGATAAAGCCGCTTAACCGCCTGTGCCATGATGTGTGCAGTGGAATGTCTGAGGACCTCGTTCTCCAGTTCCTTCGGGCAATCGGCTGCATGTCCGTCGTTGAATAAAGCTTTCATTTGTTCTCTCCATTGGTTTGTTATTTTGTTAGTATTATTTTATCCGGGGTTAGGACTTTACAAGTCATTCCCATAGATTTAAAATAAATTATAACACATTATAGCACAACAACCACGGAGGTGAAACATGAAATTTTATTCTGTTTATGACGAAGAATTCAAAGCCTACGGCAAAGTGCTGGAAGGCTACGACACCGCGGAACTGACAGCTGCCATGGAGACCATCGCACTCCCCGAATCAGGCACTGACTATGCACCGTATATCGATACTCTTGAAAAGACAGCTATCTTCAACGAGCTGCAGGACAACGCTTTTGGCGGCATGCCCATGGAACTCGGTATGTGCTGGGGACACAACACCAGGCTTAACTGCCTTGAGTATCACCGCGACAGCGAGCTCAACATAGGAACATCCGAGTTTGTTCTCCTTCTTGCCAAGATCGATGACATCGTGGACGGCAAGCTTGATACTGCAAAGGTAAAAGCTTTTAAGGTACCGGCAAACATCGTGGTTGAGGTTTACGCCACAACACTTCACTATGCACCGTGTCATGTGGATGCCGAAAAAGGGTTCCGCGTTGCGGTATGTCTGCCGCGTGGTACTAATACGGATTATACGATCGCGAATCCGAAAAACGATGAGGATAAGATGCTCACCGCGAGGAATAAATGGCTGATCGCGCATCCGGAGGCTGCGGAGGCAAAAAATGGGGCTTATGTGGGGCTTACAGGGGAAAATATAGATATTGCTTGACGAGAGAGGCTCGAGCTCCTTTGCGAGGAAAACACACGGGGACGGTCCTTTTGTGTTCGAAGCTTACAACAGTACCTAAAAGTGATACTGTATGTTTCGAACACAAAAGGACCGTCCCCTGTCTTTCCCCCCTGTCTTTCCCTCACCTGCGTATCAGCCCCTCCAGCGTCATAAACAGGGTCTCGGGTTCCACGGGTTTGCTGAGATGCGCGTTCATCCCGGCCTGCATACTGTGATGTACATCCTCATCGAAGGCGTTGGCCGTGAGCGCGATGATAGGAATCGATTTTGCGTCGGGCCTTCCGGAGCCGCGGATAAGGATGGCAGCTTCCAGGCCGTCCATCTCGGGCATTCGCATGTCCATCAGAACAGCGTCGAAATAATACGGCTCGTGTTCCTTGAACATCTCCACCGCCAGGCGGCCGTTTTCGGCATGTTCCACCTGCATATCCCGCATGGAAAGCACCATCATCATGATCTCAGCGTTCACTTCCATGTCCTCGGCCAGCAGGATACGTTTTCCGGCAAGATCTACCGTCTCACGAACCAGCCGGGCATTTTTCTTCTTGAATGCCAGGCGGAATTCATCCATCACATTGCCTGCGAAAAGAGGTTTGGCAACGAAGGAATCGACACCCGCTTCTCTCGCCTCATCCGCCACATCTTCCCAGCTGTACGAAGTGAGGATCACGACCGGTGTTTCATACCCTGCCACAGCGCGTATCTGCCGTGTCGTTTCGACGCCGTCCATCCCGGGCATCCGAAGATCCACGAGGATCAGATTGTATGGTTCTCGTCTTGCACAGCGGAGCTTGATCATCTCCACTCCCTCAGTCCCTGAGAGAGCTTTTTCGCACACTACACCCACCTGACCAAGAATCAGCTGGGCATGTTCACATGCTATGGGATCGTCATCGATGACCAGGACGCACATCTCGTGCGGCTGGGGCATCCCGATCTCTTCGTACTCTGCCATGTGATCCGCGATGCCCAGGGTCACCGTGACGATGAAAGTGGTACCACTACCCTTTTCACTCTCGACCGCGATGGTTCCGTTCATCAGTTCCACCAGGCTTTTCGTGATGGGCATGCCCAGGCCTGTGCTGCCGTATTTGACGTTGGCACCGGTGTTTTCCTGTGTGAAGGAATCGAACAGTCTTGGAAGAAATTCCTTACTCATCCCGATGCCGGTATCGCTGAAGGTCAGGCGCAGAGTCGATTTATTCTCGAATCGGGCGGTCTCCTCCATACTGAAGGTAACTCGTCCGCCTTCGGGTGTGAATTTCACCGCGTTTCCGAGGATGTTGATCATGATCTGGCGGAGTTTCATATCGTCGCCGATATAGTAGCCGTCGGCCGATTCGTCCGTCTTGCATTCGTATATCAGCCCTTTGTCTCTGCACTGGCCGCCGATGATCGTGTTCACATGCTCCAGCGCTTTGGCAAAGGAGAATTCTTCGTTTTTGATGACCATCCGGCCCGATTCGATCCGCGACATATCGAGAATGTCGTTGATGATGCCCAGCAGATGACGGGCGGAGGTTCCTATTTTTTCCAGGTATTCGCGTGTGCTGTCCGAGATCGTCGGGTCGGCCAGCGCAATGTTGTCAAGGCCGATGATGGCATTCATGGGGGTGCGGATCTCGTGGCTCATATTGGAAAGAAACGTCGTTTTCGCCTTGCTTGCTTCCTGTGCGGCAGCCAGCGCTTCCGCGAGAGCATGATTTTTTGCCATGGAGTCACGCATCTCATCGTCGATCACGGTAAACCCGACTCCCACACGGTGGACGGTATTGTCGTCGCGCTCGCCCGGATGGCGCACACCGGCCATTCGCAGCATCTCGTAATATTCGTTTCCTCCCCGCTTTGCCAGATATCGGAAAGCGATGATCGATTCGGTATCCAGCCTGTCTTTCACATTTTGTGGATCGATGAAGTGAAGGAAACCTTCCCGATATTCCGGATCGACATATTTCTTCCCGTACTCTGCAAATGTCTCACAATAGGGGAAGATGGTGCCTTCCTGCACCCTGTCGGGATCACGCGGATCGGCGCGGTAGCACACTGCCTTATCCTTATCCAGGTCAATATAATAAACGCTGCGGTAGTCGGAAGCCATCGCCGTGATCATGCTGTCCAGTTCTTTTTGGTGTATATCTTTGGCGATCAGCTGTTCCTGCAATGCTATTTTTTCTTCGAGTTCCTGCTGCCTGGCTTTAGCTTCTGCTTCAGCCGTTTTTATGCGGGTCAGCTGCGTCACGTCGACACATAGTCCGAGGACGCAGAGGCGCCCGAAGGGATCGAGAAACTTTGTCTTGGTAGTCTGCAGATTGCGTTTGACTGTTCCTGTGGCATCGGGCACATCCTCAAAAAAGACGTAGGCGTTTTCCATCTCGATCGCCCGCCGGTCATCTTCCACAAAGTGGTCGGCCGTTTCTTTGTCGAAGATTTCATGGTCTGTAAGTCCTACCACTTCTTCGGGACTGGATTTTCCTGCGTATTCGGCAAATGCCTGATTGCAGGCCAGATACTTGCCTGTGCCCATCTCTTTGGAGAAGCTCATGGCGGGCATATTCGTGAGCAGGGATGAGGCAGAGCCCATCATGTCGGCAAGCCGGGCGGCGGATTTTACTTCTTCGACCAGTTTGCTGTTTTTTTCGGTGATATCGGAGATAAATACAACGTGATGTCTTCGGGACGGTGCACGGCGTCCGTACGCTTCTACCCATCTTACTGCTCCGTCTTTGCGGTTGACACGGAACACCACATTGCTTTTTCCGGAATTTCCTTCTCTTATCTGCTGCCCGAGCGATGCGATGACCCGTTCGTAATCGATCGACTGAACCATGCCTTTGAATGTGCATCCGGTCAGCTGTCTGAAGGCTTCAAAGCTGTCGCATCCATAAATGTTCCATACTTCCTCATTTGCATAAATCACTTCTTCTGTGGAGTCTGACTTGCAGATAAAAAGTCCGCCGGGTACGTATCGTCCAAACTCCTCGATCAGGGACAGTGTCTCTTTATTCAGATCAAGTTTGTTATTTTCCATGAGTGTTCTTCACATCCTTCTTCGGGATAATCATTTTTTTCAGAGTGCCGGCGAGTACCGGCGGCAACAGATAGTTCTTTTTATGCGGGATCGTTCAGATTTTCTTTTTTGCTTCTTCAAGAGCTGCGATGACTTTGTCGCACCAGGCGTCGAATTCGGGGTCTTCTTTCCGGCATTCTTCGTGGGAGAGAATGTAGTCGAGGGCGATGCGCACTCCTTGGTGGAAGCATATTTTCGTGTTCATGGTGGGTACGGCGTGTTTCAGTTTGGAGTTGTCAAAGACAACGCTGACGGATTTGTCGCCGATTAGGGCGCCTTCTAAGTCGTATTGTTTGCCGACTTCGGCAAGGAAGTCCGAGGCTGCGTGGTATGGTTTGAGTTCTACGCCGAGGGCGTCTGCTATGGTTTTGTATATCTGATTCCAGGTGAGGGTTTCGTCGGAGGTGATGTGGAAGGCTTCGCCGATCGCGTGGCGGTTTGCCATGAGGCCGATGTAGCCTGTGGCAAAGTCGCTGTTGAAGGTGAGGGTCCAGAGGGAGCTGCCGTCTCCCGGAATCAGGACCGGTTTGCCTTCCATCATTCTTTTGAGCACCTGCCAGGAGCCGTTATGTCCGTGGATGCCGACCGGGATGCTTCTTTCGCAGTAGGTGTGGCTGGGGCGGACGATCGTTATGGGGAAGCCTTCTTCGCGGTATTTTTTCATCAGGTATTCTTCGCAGGCGATTTTGTCGCGGGAGTATTGCCAGTGGGGGTTGGCGAGGGTGGTTCCTTCGGTGATGCGGTAGTCGGCTGCGGGTTTGTGGTAGGCGGATGCGGAGCTGATGAAGATGTATTGGCGGGTTTTGTTTTTGAAGAGGCGGTAGTCGCGTTCTACGTCTTCTTGTTTGAAGGCGATGAATTCGCATACGGTGTCGAAGGTCATGCCTTGGAGTTTTTGGGCGACGTCTTCTTCGTTGTGGATGTCGGCGGTGATTTGATGTATGTTTTGGGGTACGATGTCTTTTCTGGTGCCGCGGTTGAGGAGCCATACTTCCCATAGCGGGTTCTGTGCGAGGCTGTTGACTATGGCGGTGCTGATGGTTCCGGTGCCTCCGATAAACAGTGCTTTCATGTGGGGTCTCCTTTCTTTTTTCAGGGTAAGGTATACTGATTTTATTATACATCATTCATGGAGCTGAGTCATCTAATTTTATAATAGACAGGATGGGTTCCGGAATAGACATTGTTGTTATTAGTCAGAGGGCAGAGGTACTTCCTTCAGATGCCGGCGCCGAATCCGTAAGATGTCCTGCGCCGCCTATTGATAGCCGCCTCCACAAACGCACTTCGTTTGAACGGTGTGTAGGCGGCTATCGCTATGCTCGGACCTCTTGCGGATTCGGCGAACGGCATCTGAAGGAAGTACCTCTGCCCTCTGACATTTACTCTTTCAAGGCGGGAACCCTCCTTACGCGAGGTGTTTTTTGGAGTCCGGCTGGCGCCGGACTTCGGGGGAGGCGTCGCTAGAATAGAGGTTTTCTATGGATTTTTGAAGATTATGGTGGTATGATGAACGAACGTGATAAAAAACGTTAGGAGAGATGATCATGAGTGATAGATATACTTCAGATTTTGTAGAGTTTCTTTGTGAGAGCCCGGGTGTTTTTCATGCTGTGGATGCTATAGCGAGGCGGCTTGAGAAGGCGGGGTTTTCGAGGCTTGATGAGAGGGATCCTTCGTGGAATTTGATTCCCGGGGGTAGATATTATGTGACGCGGAATGGGTCTGCGTGCATCGCTTTTCGTTTGCCGGAAGGCAGGCCTTCTGAGCTGAGGATCATGGCGAGCCACAGTGATTCGCCGTGTTTCAAGATCAAGCCCGATCCGGAGATCGAGTCGGCGGGGCTTGTTCGGCTGAATATTGAGCCGTATGGGGGTATGCTTAAGAATACGTGGTACGACAGACCGCTGGGTGTGGCCGGCAGGGTGCTGATCTGTGAGGATGAGAGTAAGGGGATCGAGCAGCGGCTTGTTTATCCGGACCGTGATCTTCTGGTGATTCCTTCGCTTGCTATCCATATGGACCGTGAGGCTAATGAGAAGGCAATGACCAATGTGCAGAATGATATGCTGCCGGTCTTTGCGGACGGGCCTAAGAAGGAGAAGTTTTTGGAGATTATTGCCGATGCGGCGGGTGTGAACAGTCCTGAGAGTATCCTGGGAATGGATCTTTTTGTGGTCAACAGGCAGAGGCCTTTTGTTTGGGGGCCCGAGGATGAGTTTATCTCGGCGCCGAGGCTTGATGATCTGATGTGCGTTTTTGGGACGCTTGCGGGTTTTGTGGAGTCTGCCGGACAAAATTCGCTGAATATGTACTGTGTGTTTGATAATGAGGAGGTTGGAAGCCGCAGCCGGCAGGGAGCGGAATCGACTTTCCTCACGGATTGTCTTGAGAGAATTCGTGAGAGTCTTGGCCTGACTTTTTCGGAGATGCAGGCTGCCGTCCAGCGGGGTACAATGATTTCTGCCGACAATGCGCATGCTGTTCATCCGAATCACACCGACAAGGCGGACCCTGTAAACAGGCCGAGGATGAACGGTGGAATCGTGCTTAAGTTTCATGCGGGCCAGCTGTACACGACGGACGGGGTTTCGGGGGCCTTTGTGAAGAAGATCTGCAGGGATAATGATATTCCGCTGCAGACTTTTGTGAACCGGGCGGATATGCGCGGTGGTTCTACGCTTGGCAATATTGCCAATACGCAGCTTTCGATCAGTACTGCGGATATCGGGCTTGCGCAGCTGGCGATGCATTCTTCGTGCGAGACTGCGGGGACGCGGGATGTTGGTTATCTTGTGGGGTTTTCGAGGGCGTTTTACGCGTAAAAGAAAACACACGGGGACGGTCCTTGGAACACGGGGACGGTTCCTCGTTCCACCCAGAAATACACAAGAAGTTATTCCTGTGTATAGTAGGGTGGAACGAGGAACCGTCCCCGTGTTCCAAGGACCGTCCCCGTGTGTTTTCCCCGTGTGTTTCCCTTTAATACATATTCCCATCCCAGTCAAAATGCTTATCCAGCAGGTCTATCCCCGTACTTACCTCCACGCCTGCGGACATAATTTCATCGAAGCGGGCGCGCATATTTTCGAGTGTCACTTCTCCTTCTTTCATGTAGGCTGCGGAGCCGTGTACCTCGGCCAGTTCTTCGGTATAGTCATCCATCATATAGACTGCGGGATTCTGACGATTGCCGTCATAGTGCATTACCATGGGCTTTACGGTTTCGTCCAGGATTCGGACGGATGTCTCGCCGTTTTGGACGGTTTTTTCAATCGTGAAGGATGCCATTCCTTCTATGACTTCCGGAAGGAAATTCATGTTGGACACAAAATTTCCCAGGGAATAAAAGAGCACCATCTCATGTCCCTGCGTGTTTTTCACCCTGCCATAGGGCTGAAGCACGTGGGGATGGCCGCCGATCACGACGTCCACTCCCTGTCTCAGAAGAAAGCCTGCCCACTGTTTTTGATATTCCGAGGGCATCGTGTCATCTTCGATCCCCCAATGGGCTATAACAATGACGCAGTCCGCCATGCTCTTCGCTTTTTGGATCATCCGTCCTACGTATTCGCTGCCCTGACTGAATTCATCGATCATATAATCTTCGACAACGCCGTCGGAGATGGCCATGTTGGTTCCGTAGGTGTAGTTCAGGAAGGCGATTTTAATGCCGTTCACTTCCCGGACCCGGATCTCGGCTGCGTCTTCGGCGGAGTCGTGCAGGCCCAGCAGGGTGATCTCGGGATAGTTTGTTCTCCAGTAGGAAACCGTCTCCAAAATCGGTTCGGGGCCTTTGTCGTCCGCATGGTTGGTGGCGGAGTAAACCACATCAAAGCCTGCTTTTACCAGCGCGTCCGCCGCTTCGACAGGGGTCAGGAAGGTCGGGTAGGCTTCCACCGCTTCGTGGTCTTTTGTCAGGACCGTCTCCTGGTCGACGATGGCGACATCCGCAGCCTGAATTTCATCCAGGACATGTTCATACAGAAAGTCGTAATTCCATGGTCCGTTTTCATTTGCGCCGGCTTCGATCATGTTCATGTGGTAGAGGTTATCACCGACCGCGATCACGGAGGCCGTGTATACCGCATCAGGCTCTACGGGAGCAGGAGCCTCTTTCTTTTCGAACATTTTTCCAACCATTTTTTCGAGCTTTCCGCTGCGTACCAGTTTTACGATACCGAATACAGCGAAGACAGCCGCCGCAATTCCCAGTATGATAGCTGCAAAAAACGCCACATCCTTGGGGTCCAGCCCGATAAAGCGGTATTTTTTATTCAGTTCTTTTCGAAGTCTGCTCTTTTTTTCCGACATGCCGGGCCTCTTTCACTGCCTTCTCGATCTCATCCGCGCACCCTTTCACATCCTTCTTGATCTGTTTGCCCCAGAACCTCAGGACCGTCCAGCCTTCGCTCTTCAGATGCTCGTTCACTTCGATGTCCCTCTGTATGTTTCGTTCGATCTTGGGGATCCAGAATTCCTGATGCGATTTAAAATCGTTCTTCCGGTTTTCCCAGTCGTAGCCGTGCCAGAACTCGCTGTCGCAGAACACGGCTATTTTAAGCCCGATAAAGGTGATGTCGGGGTTGCCGAAAATTTTGCGCACATTTTTGCGGTAGCGGATTCCCCTTGACCACAATTCCTTGCGCAGCATCACTTCGATCTTTGAATCTTTATTTTTGACCTGCTGCATATTGTAGCGGATCTGTTCGGGTGTTTTTGTACTCATTACGCCAAAGTTTTTCCTTTCCAGCTGCCTTTGAGGTAAAAGAAGACCGTTGCCGCCGCACCGAACAGCCAGCTGAGCAGAAGCGACACGTAGATCATCTCCTGCCGTCCGATCGGATACTCGGCCGAGCGGGTAACGTAGCAGAGAATGTAAGCTGCCGGCACGCGGACCAGCACCTGCTGGGCGATAGAGACCCACATCGGTGTGATAGTGTCACCCGCGCCGCGCATGATGCCTGCCAGCGACTGAATGACGGCCATCGCGACATAGCCCACCGCCAGGATGCGCATCATCTGCATGGACAGGTCGATCAGTTCCCGGGTATTAGTAAAAATACCCATCAGATAACGGCCGAAGATCAGGATAAGAGCCACCAGAGCGGCAGATACACCGAGGGAAAGAAACAGGCCTTCTTTTGCGCCGCGTTCTACACGTTTCATGTCCCCTGCGCCAAAGTTTTGTCCTGCGTAGGTGGTAAGCGCGGTTCCGAACGAGAAATTCGGGAGCATGGCAAAGCCGTCCACGCGCATGACGATAACGTTGGCCGCGATGAACTGTTCACCGAATGAGTTGGTGAGCGACTGCACCAGGATCATCGACATGGAGAGGATCGCCTGGGTGATGCCGGACGGCAGGCCGAGTCTTATGATAGCCATACCGTAGCGCCTGTTCCAGCGAAAATATTCTTTGCCCATGTCGAAATATTCTTTCATCTGAAACAGACGGCGTATGCACAGGATGGCCGAAAAGCCCTGTGCCAGGATCGTTGCAAGCGCGACACCGTTGACGCCCATGCCCAGATTGGCCACGAAGAATATATCCAGAACGATATTAAGAATACTTGCGATCACCAGGTATATGAGGGCAGAGATCGAATCGCCGAGGCCCCTGAGGATACCGCTGATGATGTTGTAAAAAGCCATTCCGATGCTTCCTCCGAAGAGGATCCACAGGTAAGAAGTGCACCAGTCTATGATGGTATCGGGAGTGCCCAGGATTTCGAGCATCGGCCGTGTGATCAGGATTCCGACAGCGGTGACGATCACCGATGACGCGATGATCAGGATAATACTGTTTCCTACAGTATGCGACAGGGACTCTCTGTCGCGGGCGCCCAAAAACTGCGCGGCTACAATACTGGCTCCCATACTGACACCGATAAACAGGACGAGTACCAGGTTGAGGATAGGGCCTGCGCTTCCCACGGCTGCCAGGGCATTGTCACCCACATAGCGGCCTACCACGATGCTGTCGACGGTGTTGTAAAGCTGCTGCGCGATATTTCCGATCAGCATCGGCAGGGTAAACGAGAGGATCTTCCTCCATGGCGTCCCTTCTGTCATATCGATCGGTTTGTTGAGTTTCGCCAGAAAACCGTTCTGTTTTTCCAAAATAAATCCACTCCCTTAAATGCGGCTTCTGTATATGTTTCCTGAGGTAACTGCTCGAATGGTATTCTCCACATTTATCCTCTAATATTTTATTGTAACATTCCCACAAAAGAATCACAAGCAAAACAAAGATTGATATATATATGACAAGCTTAACGCCGGAGTTGGCTTTATCGCTTTGTTTTTGCGCATTTACGGTTGACATTTGGCTTTTTTATGGTATATTTATTGTAAGCCTTATTTGTGCATACAGGTTATATGTGCCGATCGGGCCGCATGTGTGTGATCGGGCTGTAACCGGTAACTCTTTATTCATTTTTGTATCCAAAGATGGAGGAATGCATATGACAATAGACGAAATGAAAAAAAGGAAAAAAGAACTCGGTCTTTCCAACGAGACCATATCGAGACTCTCAGGCGTACCGTTCAGTACGGTGCAGAAGATATTTTCCGGCTCGACAGATGCGCCCAGACAGAAGACTGTAGAAGCGCTGGCAAAAGTGCTTTCCGCAAAACCTGAAGGAAACCCCATTACAGACTCGCAGGCAGCCGTACACGCTCCGGACAGCAGCACACCTGCAAAAAAAGCATCCTGCCACTATCCTCAGCGCATTGCGAAAGCCGGAATATTGAAGGAATCAACTGCCGCTTATCAGACAAAACGGCAAGGGGACTATACCGTGGAGGATTACTACGCCATCCCGGATGACAGAAGAGTAGAACTGATCGACGGAGAGATCTTTGATATGGGTGCTCCTTCGGTCAGACACCAGACAATTCTCGGCGAGTTGTATATTCTGTTCAGAGAGTGCATCGCAGCGCATAGCACAGAATGTAAAGTACTTCTCTCCCCCTGCGATGTACAGCTGGACTGTGATGATAAAACCATGGTTCAGCCCGACCTGCTGGTCATGTGCCGAAAGTTCGACGTGAACGGTAAGTGTATTTGGGGTGCCCCCGATCTTACTGTCGAGATCCTGTCGGAGTCCACCCGGTCAAAGGACCTGCTTTTAAAGACTTACAAATATAAAAATGCCGGTGTAAGGGAATATTGGATCATCGATCCTAAGAAAAATGCAGTGTTGGTCTATGATTTTTCAGAGGAGGACCTTACCCCCGAGAAATACCGTTTTGAGGATGAAATTCCGGTTCGCATATCGGAGGGAAAATGTAAGATCGATTTTGGAAGGGTAAAAGCAGCATTGGAGTGAGATAAAACACGGGGACGGCAAGAACCGTCCCCGTTGTCATCACTCTGTTTCAATCATCCCCTGCGCCGCGCCCACGCCCTTCATCATCAGATCCACAGCACTTTCGTCTGCGCCTAATTTCACAAGGACTTTGGTTGCCAGCTCGGGTTCATTCATAACAAAATCAGTCAGCCTTGTAAGAGCGGTTTTCGCGAGTGCCTGCATCTCGGGATACTCCATGAGTCTTTGAAATTCCTCCGAATTCAGCACATCAACAAACACTCCCAGATTGCTCATCAGCTCTTCCGTCTCCGGGTTTCCGGGTTTGATACCTTCCCCGGGCTCGTATTTAAACGAATACTTGCTGCTCGCATCTTCGATTGCCGCTGCTACATCCTCCGTAAGTTCGGAGCCTTCATCAGATTTTCCGGTGTCGGTGCCGGCTTCTGCTTCCCCGGCAGCCGCATCGCTTTCAGCTTCGGCGGCTTCCTCTATGACTGCCTGCACCGCAGGATCATGCAGCTCTGCTGCCGCGGGAAACGCGCCGCCAAAAAGTAAGAATACGGCAAGGGGCCACGCCAAAAAACGTCTTTTCATATCAGGTACCTCCCTGTATGGCAAAAACGGTAACCTGTTACCGGATCATCAGTCTGCAAACAGCCCCGCGTCGCCGGCAATACGCCTGCATTTTACGAGGAGCCTGCGGTGTCTTTCACTCACCGCCTTGGCATTGATCCCCAGGACCTTACCGACTTCTTCGTTCTTCATCTTCTGGAAATAGATCATGGTAAGCAGTTCTCTCTCCTGCTCGGAAAGCATGGTGAGAAGCTGATACACTTCTTTTTCGGTCTCTTCCTGAAAGATGCCGTACTCGTCCTCGTAGGAAGGTTCGATCGGCCTCTGCTCATCATCCTCGACATCGAGCGATACATGCTGACGGATGCTGTTCTTACGATACTCATCGATCAGTGCGTTACGGGCAATGTTGGCCAGCCAGGTTTTTACCGACGCACGGGAAGGATCGAACCTGTCATAATTGTTCATCGCCTTGATAAAAATATCGCTGACCAGATCCTCCGCCCTCTCCCGATGAAGGATCTGTCCGTAAATATAGTTGTAGATATATGAAAAATATTTTTCGTATACGACCTCAAATGGTTCTTTTTCTGCCCCCAAAATGTCAACCCCCTTATATTATTATGTCTCAGCCCTTTGAAAGCAGCAGTGAAATCGGTTTGAGCGTCTCGGTAGTAACGACCGCGTTGTAAAAGCCATCGCTCAGTGAAGTGTCTCCCGTGAGCACCACGGTGCTCTTGCCCGGCTCAAGGTATCCCGACTCGAAAATGGCAGAATCCTCGGAGGCACTCAGCGTTTCAGTCTTTGCGTCCTCGGATTTTGCGGTTATCCCCTCATTTCCGATCGTTATTTCGATCTCGGGATCGGAAAGATCGATGTCCTTCTCGAGCACGTAACAGCTGAGCTTTCCGCCCTTGACCACTGCGGGCGCATTTACCGTCGAAATCACATTTCCAAAAACGCCCCAGCACAGAAGGCCTGCCAGCAGTACGATAACTCCCACCAGAACGACCCAGACTCCGGGCCCTGTCACACGCAGGTAGCTGGTAAGATCGTCCGGTGTGGAAAGCTGCTCGATCGATTTTTCTCTGAAAATCTTTTCATCCATTATTTTGGCTCCCCAATCTATAGATGTATAAATCTTTGGTTTTGTAAGCGTCTTTACAGAGGCAGCGAAGGCACCTCTGTCAAGAGAGTTAATTATATCACATTTTTTGAATGTTTTGAAGGGCATTCATGTTTATTATCACCCTCAAAGCGAAAAAAGTCCAGCGAAAACACACTATTTTCATAATATCGGCCGCTTTTCTTCGATCGTCTCCGGCTGTCAGCGGCAAACAAAGATATATATAATACTTGAATAATGCATTATTCAGTGGATTTTCAGCGATAAAAAATATATAATTATAATGATGCAATAATGGCATGAGAAGACACTTTCGAGGGGAGAGCTTATGGACAAGATTTATATAGTAATGCCTGCTTACAATGAAGAAGAAAACATCGGAGCAGTAATCGAACAATGGTATCCTGTACTTTCCGGAAAGTCCGAAGATTCAAGGATCGTCGTCGCCGACAGCGGGAGTACGGATAAAACTCACGATATTCTCACCGATTTAAAGAACTCAAAATATCCGCAGCTGGAAATACTGTCAGATACCGGCCGTTATCATGGCCCCAAAGTTATCGCGCTTTATGATCATGCAATCAAAAACAATGCGGATTACATCTTCCAGACCGATTCCGATGGCCAGACAGACCCGGCGGAATTTGCGGCTTTTTGGAGAAACCGTAAAAAATATGACGGGATATTCGGAAACAGGACCGTCCGGGGAGACGGAAAGGACAGGGCATTTGTTGAGCGTATAGTGTGCCTGCTTCTTAAGCTGTATTTCGGAGTCAATGTGCCGGATGCAAATGCACCGTTCAGGCTGATGAAGGCAGAAACGGTAAAGAAATATCTGTACAGAATGCCGGCGGATTACAACCTGCCCAACATCATGATGACGACGTTTTTTGTTTACTATAAGGAGTCTGTGTATTTTAAAGAGATCTCCTTCAAACCACGGCAGGCGGGTGTCAATTCTGTAAACATTCCCAAAATAATCAAGATAGGTTGGCATGCCCTGGGCGATTTCCGCAGGTTTAAGAGGGGAATGAAGCGATAAACAGCCCGGAATTACTCCGGTAAAAAACATATAAACTGTTTCCCGGACCACCCGGATATGCTATACTGACTTATACCGAATCGTTACAAAAATTAGCAGCGGAGGCATGCTAAATATGGCAGGAACAGATTCTCAGAGAACGCCGGCTGCCGGCCTTGTCTTTTTTGAAGGCCAGGAGAAGCCCCGGCAATATGTTATTTTCAGAAATACCCGAATAAAAGGCAGCTGCCCCTCGGAAGTATTTACCACTACGAGTCTTCAGCTGGAATACTCCTTCCTTGACACGGAGCAGGCCGACATCTACACCCGAGACGGAAAATGGTATTACCGCAATCTTTCCGAAGAATCGTTCACCTTTGTAGGCGGCCATAACTGCCAAAAAGGGCAGGAAGTTGAGCTGCTGGATGGATATGTCATCCGTATCTTCAACGAAAGAATGCTCACCGCCATCTTCTTTGAAAATTACGTGAGTGCGCGCGACTGGCGTTTTCTCAACATAGATACCAAACCGCACGTTGTGGAGATCGCAGGCAAGGACAAGGATAACAAAGAGGTCACTCTCTCCTTCTCGTTTGAGGGCGGGCACTGGACCATGAACGAATTTCTCGCAGAAGAAGTTCTTCACAACGGCGTTCCGGTCCACGACAAGGTAAAGATCCTCATCGATGATGTCATCCAGATCGGGGACACGCGGTTTATCTTTGAGGGCTCCGGGCTGGTCTATGGCTATCCGATCCAGGAAAACAGCCTGTCCATCCGCATCGATGAAAGAGCAGTTCACAGCATGCTCGGAAAAGTCAAGCTGCTGGAGGACATCGATCTGGACATCGAGCCCGGAAACATGGTGCTGATCCTCGGCGGCTCAGGCGCGGGCAAGAGTACCTTTGTCAATGCGGTGACGGGCTACGAAAAAGCAGACGCCACGATCCGCGAAGGCGATGTCGATTACTACCGCGATTACGGCCAGGTAAAACACCGGATCGGCTTTGTCCCGCAGGACAATCTGATGCGTCCGCAGGATACCGTGGGCAGCACGGTGAAGAACGCTGCGGATCTGCGCCTTCCCAAGGACATGAGCGCAGAGGAAAAGCAGCGCCGCATAGCCGCAGTCCTCGAAACCTTCGGCCTTACCGGCAAAGAAAAGGAGCTGGTGGCAAAGCTCTCGGGCGGACAGAAAAAGAGACTGTCCATCTGTATGGAGTTCGTCGCGTCACCTTCGCTCTTTATCCTCGACGAGCCCGATTCGGGCCTAGACGGCATCATGGCCACGGAGCTCATGGAGAACCTTCGCCTGATCGCCTGCCAGGGCAGGACCGTCATGGTCATCACACATGCGCCGGACCGTGTCGCTCATCTTTTTGACCGCGTGATCGTTCTGGCAAAGAGCTCACAGACGCATGTAGGCCAGCTTGCCTTCTACGGCGGTATTCAGGAAGCCCGTGATTTCTTCGGGGTAGACACACTGGAGAAGATGGTCGAGCTGATCAACGCCAAAAACGAGGGCGGTAAAGGCAGGGCAGACGAGTTTATCGCCAAATATAAAGAATATACCGGAGATCGTGAAAAGCAGTCCGAGCTGCATTTCGAGAATGTGCCGGAAGACAGCAATGAAAAATCGCTCTTCAGGAGAAAGAAGACCGAAGGCAAAAAACCTCTGGTCTACCGAGGGCGGCTGGACCAGCTTCCGGTCTATCTGGGCAAGCAGTTCCGTCTGATGATCCACGAGAAAAACTGGAAGGTGCTTCCCATGGCGGCGATCATCGCTTTCCTGGTCGTGTACGTCCTGGGCAATAAAATGTTCCTCAACATGGAGTTCACCAAGTACGGTTCGCTGGCTGTTGTCTGCGTGTGTATCTGGAACGGTATGTTCAACTCCATCCAGGTGGTGTGTAAGGAAAGAGATATCATCAAGCGCGAGCACCGGGCGGGGCTTCACATTTCGGCCTACCTGCTCTCGCACATGATCTATCAGGCTGTGATCTGTATGCTGCAGACAGTCATCTCGGTGGCTATCTTCCGCATCTTCCACATGTATTTCCCGGAAACCGGGCTCATCACCGGTTCCTTTACGCTGGACCTGGTCATCACGATGTTCCTCATCACCTATGCATCGGATATGCTGGCGCTGCTGGTTTCGTGCATCGCGCACACTACCACGACGGCCATGACGATCATGCCTTTCCTGCTGGTGGTGCAGCTGGTGTTTGCAGGCGGAATCTTCCCGCTCGAGCGGGAGGGGGCCAAGACGCTTTCGCAGTATACGATCAGCCATTGGGGCATCCAGGCGGTCAATGTGGCTGCGGACTACAACAGCCAGAAATCCATCGCACTCACCGCGGCGATCGATACCATGCAGGATTCCTCCGACGAGCTGATCGTGCGGGTGCATGACGCCCTGAGTATTCCCGAGCTGCAGGAGAAGATCCAGACTTATACTGCAGAGAAGCTTCAGGATCCGGATTATGCGTATGAGGCGGACAATTTGTTGAAGTGCTGGGGGATA
>CAMNGN010000011.1 GCA_946538475.1 uncultured Blautia sp. | reverse complement strand
CCGCAGACCAGAAACTGCATCATTGACAGCTCAACCCCGCTCACCAGCGGTGAATAGTGATCGACGGAGAGGATCTGAAAAGCGAACAGAACCGCACAGACCATCACCAGAGCGTCGCCCTTGCTGAGCGACAGACCCTCTTTCATACACAGAAGATACAGACCGATCAGCGCGATGAAGACCGCGGCCCAGATAAAGGGTCCGGTCTTTTTTTTGAGAAACATACCGAACACCGGAACCAGCACAATGTAGAAGGCTGTGATAAACCCTGCCTTTCCTACGGTAGTGTACTTGATGCCGAACTGCTGAAAATTGCTCGCCAGACACAAGAACACGCCGCAGACCAGGCCGCCTTGGATCAGCGTCCTGCGATCCCCCGTGAGTGAAATACCTTTCGCCCGGTCGTTTTTCCTGAGGATAAGACACACCGGCGAGAGAACGATCATGCCGATAAAGCATCGCACTGAATTGAATGTGAACGGGCCGACATATTCCATACCGACGCTCTGGGCCACGAATGCCACGCCCCAGATCGCTGCGGTAAGAAGAAGCAGTAAGGAACTTTTAAGCTGTGAATTATTGTCGTACATAGTTAGTCTGAATTTTATTCTTTCCATTATAAAGCAGCGTGTATCTTAGAAAACGAATTCATAAGCAAGTCCCCCGACTACTCCTAAAAGCTCTGCGCTTTTGGAAGAGGGGACTTACTTATATTGGCTAAAACAGTGCGCACTTGTGAAGAATCGGAATTCTGAAAAGAGTGTCTGCACGGACAGATTCCGGGTATTACAGCATCGCGTATTTAAGCACAAACAAAACCGCAAGCACATACATAAGCACGCTGATCTTTTTCTTTTTAACGCTTCCGGTGATCAGATTGATCAGCATGTAGGAGATAACACCGAGCGAGATTCCGTCCGAGATGCTGTAGAAGAACGGCATCGCGATGATGGTAATGAACGCCGGAATCGACTCTGTAGGATCGTTAAAATCGATCTTGAGCACAGATGACATCATCAGAAATCCCACGATGATCAGGGCCGGCGCCGTTGCGAAGGACGGGATGGCCAGGAAGATCGGGGAGAGGAACAGCGACAGCGCAAACAGGATGGCCGATACTATGGAAGTAAGACCGGTTCGTCCGCCTTCTGCCACGCCCGACGCACTCTCAACGAATGTGGTAACTGTGGAAGTACCGCAGATCGCACCGAAAGCGGTACCGATAGAGTCGGAAAGAAGAGCGCCTCTGATGCGCGGAAGCTTTCCGTCCTTGTCCAGCATGTCAGCCTTGGAGGCCACACCGATCAGAGTTCCCAGAGTGTCAAAAAGGTCTACAAACAGGAATGCGAACATGATGACGAAGAAGTTGAGTGTGTCCTTCGTGATCATGGAGAAGTCCATCTTAAAGAAAGTCGGAGCCATGCTCTGCGGAAGAAAGCCCGCCGAGAAATCCGGGATAAGGCTGTAAAAGCCGAGTTCCGCATTCGGTACGTAAAGTCCGGTGAGTTCACAGATGATACCGAGGGCCCAGGTGATGAGAATACCCCAGAGGATATTTCCCTTCACGTTTTGGGCCAGAAGCACGCCGGAGATAATTACCCCGAGCATCGCCAGGATCACCGTGATGCCCATCGAGTTAAAGGTGCCGTCATTCATCGATCCTTTTAAAGAGAAGATGGAAACCAATGTGGAGTCATTGCTGACCACAATCTTGGCATTCTGCAGACCGATAAAAGCGATAAAAAGGCCGATGCCTGCGGAAACCGCATTTTTGAGGGTCATGGGGATCGCGTTGAAGATCGCTTCACGCACGTTGGTAAGCGAGAGCACAAGGAAGATCACACCTTCGATAAACACTGCGGTCAGTGCCTGCTGCCAGGTGTAGCCCATGCCGAGTACTACGGTGTACGAGAAGTAGGCATTAAGTCCCATGCCCGCGGACAATACAAAGGGATAATTGGCAAACAGTGCCATGAGCAGCGTCGCGACAGCGGATGCAACGGCGGTAGCGGTAAACACAGCGCCGCGGTCCATGCCTGACGCCGAGAGGATGCTCGGGTTTACCGCCAGGATATAAGCCATGGTCATGAAGGTGGTGATGCCGGCCATAACTTCGGTCTTTACATCGGTGTTGTTTTCTTTCAGATGAAAAATCTTATCAAGGTTCATTACTCTTTCCTCCGAGTTACATAAGCTGAGGGCAGGAACCCTGCCCTCATATGGTTGATCAGTGTCGTTATCAGTTCTCTTTGCTCTTTACCTCGCGAAGTTTCATCGCGCGCACCCTGAGCGGAAGACCGAACAGAGTGATAAAGCCTGAAGCATCGTGGTGATCGTACATATCGCCTGTGGTGAAGGAAGCAAGAGACTCGTTGTACAGGCTGTAGGGTGAAGTTGTGCCGGCTTTGATGATGTTGCCTTTGTAAAGCTTGAACTTCACTTCGCCTGTGACATACTTCTGGGTGGATTCGACAAACGCCTGGATCGCTTCGCGAAGCGGGGTAAACCACTTGCCTTCGTAGACGATCTGCGCGAACTGAGAGCCGAGTTTCTTCTTGGTCTCGAGAGTGTCGCGGTCGAGGATCAGCTCCTCCAGCTGATCGTGAGCTTCCATAAGGATGGTTCCGCCGGGAGTCTCATACACACCGCGGGACTTCATACCTACGACACGGTTTTCCACGATATCGATGATGCCGATGCCGTTCTCGCCGCCCAGACGGTTGAGCTCGGTGATGATCTCGGACACCTTCATGGCTTTGCCGTTCAGTGTCTTCGGGATACCTGCCTCAAAGGTCATGGTAACATCGGTCACCTTGTCGGGAGCCTTCTGCGGTGTCACGGAGAGGACCAGCATATCGTCATAGTTGGGTGCCTGAGAGGGATCTTCAAGCTCGAGTCCCTCGTGGCTGATGTGCCAGAGGTTGCGGTCACGGCTGTAGCTGTGGCTTGCATCGAAGGGAAGATTGATCCCGTGTGCCTTGCAGAACGCGATCTCGTCGTCTCTGGACTGCATAGTCCATACATCGGTCATACGCCAGGGGGCGATGATCTTGATGTCGGGAGCAAGAGCGGTGATGCCAAGCTCAAATCTGATCTGGTCGTTGCCTTTGCCTGTGGCTCCGTGGCAGATGGCAACCGCGTTTTCCTTGCGGGCGATCTCTACCAGGCGGCGGGCGATGGCCGGCCTTGCCATGGATGTGCCGAGCAGATATTTATGCTCATAGACAGCTCCTGCCTGTACGCAGGGCATGATGAACTCATCGCAGAATTCGTCGACGATGTCTTCGATATACAGTTTGGCGGCTCCCGAAAGTCTTGCTCTTTCTTCAAGCCCGTCCAGCTCGTTGCCCTGTCCGCAGTTTATGCAGCAGCAGACTACATCATAATTGAATGTTTCCTTGAGCCAGGGAATCAGCGCGGTAGTGTCAAGTCCGCCCGAGTAGGCAAGCACCACTTTTTCCTTCATAACATCCTCCTGTAGGTGGTTAATTAATTATGCATGAATAATGCATAAATATGCATAATATACAGCGTGCGGCACACTTGCCGCTGCAATGACATAGGTAATATACACCACTTCTTTTTATGATGCAATACTTATTTCGAAAAAACAAAAAAATCATTGCATAATATACACTTCAGATGTATAATCAAATGACTCAATAAGGATAACGATAAAGAAAAGAAGCGAAAGGGGTTTGTCTTCGTATGATAAAAGCAGGAATAATCGGAGCCACCGGATATGCCGGAAACGAGATCGTGCGCCTTCTTCTTCAGCATCCCGAAGCAGAAGTGGTATGGTATGGCTCCCGAAGCTATATCGATAAAAGATATGCGGACGTTTACCGCAACTATTTTGAACTGGTGGATGAAAAATGCCTGGATGACAATATGGAAGCTCTGGCGGACAAGGCAGATGTGATCTTTACCGCGACGCCTCAGGGCCTGTGCGCATCGCTCATCAACGAGGGAATTCTGGAAAGAGCCAAGGTGATCGACCTGAGCGCGGACTTCCGCATCAAGGATATCAAACGCTACGAGGAATGGTACGGCATCACCCACAAGGCGCCGGAGTTTGAAGAGGAGGCCGTCTACGGACTCTGCGAGATCAACAGGGAGCAGATCAAAAAGGCCCGCCTGGTCGCCAACCCGGGATGCTACCCCACATGTTCGGTGCTTTCCATCTATCCGCTTGTAAAAGAGGGAATCATCGATCCTGATACCATCATCATCGATGCTAAGTCGGGCACTTCCGGAGCAGGCAGAGGAGCCAAGGTGGATAACCTGTACTGCGAAGTGAACGAGAACATCAAGGCTTACGGCGTAGCGACACACCGTCACACTCCGGAGATCGAGGACCAGCTTGGCTATGCCTGCGGAAGAGAGATAAAACTTAACTTCACCCCGCATCTGGTGCCGATGAACAGAGGTATCCTGATCACCGCATACGCATCTCTCAAAGCTGATGTGACGGACGAAGAGATCCGCAGCATTTACAATCGCTATTATAATAAGGAAAAATTTGTCCGTGTGCTCGACCCGGATGCATGCCCGCAGACCAGATACGTGGAAGGCAGCAACTTTGTGGATGTGAACTTCAAGGCAGACAGACGCACGGGCAGAGTCATCATGATGGGTGCGATGGACAATCTGGTCAAAGGCGCGGCAGGACAGGCAGTGCAGAACATGAACCTGATGTTCGGACTCGAGGAGACGATGGGACTTATGCAGATTCCGATGGTACCCTGACAAAGACCATCGAAAGTGCTCCTGAATCATGAGCGAACAGTGAATTGTATCACGAGTGAGCAGCAGATCGGAACAATAAATGTCCGATGATAAGGAGGAACAGATATATGATCATCAAAATCAAAGGCGGGGCTACCGCGGCGAAAGGTTTTTCCGCCGCAGCCTGCGAAGCCGGGATCAAATATAAGGACAGAACAGATATGGCCATGTTATATGCCGGGAACATGTGCCGGGCAGCGGGAACCTTCACCACAAACGTAGTGAAAGCGGCGCCGGTCCTGTGGGACAGGCAGCTCGTCAATGAAAAAGGTACCGCGCAGGCGGTCGTCATCAACAGCGGAATTGCCAACGCATGTACCGGAGAGGAAGGTATGAGCTATTGCCGGCAGACAGCCGAGGCAGCGGCAGAAGCCCTTGGCATTCCCGCGGACAGCGTGCTGGTGGCTTCGACAGGCGTGATCGGCATGCAGCTTCCGATAGACAGGATCGCCGAAGGTGTCCGCATGTTGGCACCGAAGCTTGAAAATACGATCGAAGCCGGACACAGCGCGGCCAAAGCCATCATGACGACGGATACCCGTCCGAAGGAAGTGGCGGTACAGACGACGATCGACGGAAAGGTCGTCACGGTAGGCGGCATGTGCAAGGGCTCCGGCATGATCCATCCGAACATGTGCACCATGCTGAGCTTTATCACCACCGATGCGAATATCTCACAGGAACTCCTGCAGGAAGCGCTGCGTGAGGACATCAAGGACACCTACAACATGGTCTCGGTGGACGGGGACACATCGACAAACGATACGGTCCTGCTGCTGGCTTCGGGCCTTGCCGGAAACAAGGAGATCACGGAGAAAGGTGAGGATTACCTTCTCTTTACCGAAGCGCTCCGCGAAGTGAACACAGCTCTGGCGAGAAAGATCGCCGGGGACGGAGAAGGCGCCACGGCCCTCTTTGAGGTGAAGGTGACCGGTGCGGCTTCCAAGGAGGATGCGGTAAAGCTCTCCAAGTCTGTCGTGGGTTCTTCTCTCACAAAAGCCGCTATCTACGGACATGATGCCAACTGCGGCCGGGTACTTTGCGCTCTGGGCTACGCAGGCGTAGATTTCGATCCCGATAAGGTGGACCTCACATTTGAGAGCGCGGCCGGAACCATCAAGGTCATTGAGGACGGTGTGATGCTTAACTTTGACGAGGTAAAAGCGAAAGCGATCCTCTCGCAGTCCGAGGTGACTGCCATAGCGGATATGAAGATGGGCGACGCATGCGCGACTGCATGGGGCTGTGACCTGACGCATGAATATGTATCGATCAACGCGGACTACAGATCGTAAGAGGTAAGGAAAGATGGTAAAACAGGAGTATCTTGACAAGGCGGCGGTGCTGATCGAAGCTCTGCCCTATATACAGCGGTTCAACCGCAAGATCGTGGTGGTCAAGTACGGCGGATCGGCCATGCTCGATCAGGAATTAAAAGAAAATGTCATCAAGGACGTTGTCCTGCTTAAACTGGTCGGATTCAAACCGATCATCGTGCATGGCGGCGGCAAGGAGATCAGCCGCTGGGTCGGCAAGGTCGGCATGGAACCCAGATTTGTCAACGGACTCAGGGTCACGGACGCGGAGACGATGGAGATCGCCGAGATGGTCCTTGCCAGAGTCAACCAGGAACTGGTCACACTGGTGCAGTCGCTGGGCATCAAGGCTGTCGGCGTGAGCGGAAAGGACGGCGGACTTCTCAAGGTGGAGAAGAAGCTTTCGGAGGGACAGGACATCGGGTTTGTCGGAAATGTAAAAGAGGTTCAGCCCCGCATTCTGTTCGATCTGCTGGAGAAAGATTTCCTGCCGATCGTTTTCCCGGTAGGCTATGACGATGCGTTTAACACTTATAATATCAACGCCGATGATGCGGCCTGCGCCATCGCAGAAGCCGTGAATGCCGAAAAACTGGCATTCCTCTCCGATATCGAGGGCGTGTACAAGGATCCTAAGGATCCGGGCAGCCTGATCTCCGAGCTCAGGGTTGAGGAAGCCCGCGCGCTTATCAACGACGGATACGTAGGCGGCGGTATGATCCCGAAGCTCAGCAACTGCATCGACGCAGTGGAGAACGGAGTCAACAGAGTACATATCCTGGACGGAAGGATCCCGCACAGCCTTCTGCTGGAGATCTTTACCAACAAAGGAATCGGAACAGCGATATTACGAGATGACGGGGAGAAATTTCACCATGAACATGCATGATCAGATCGAAGAAGCGGAGGTCAGTATCCTCCATACATATAATCGCTTCCCGGTCATTTTTGAACGGGGAGAAGGAGCATATCTTTACGACACCGAAGGAAAGAAGTATCTTGATTTCGCTGCGGGCATCGCGGTGAATGCCCTCGGGTATCATTATCCGGGTTATGACGAAGCGCTGAAAGCCCAGATCGACAAGCTGATGCATACTTCCAACCTCTACTACAATCTGCCGATCATCGATGCCGGAAACAAGCTGATCCTGGCAAGCCGGATGAACAAGGTCTTTTTTACCAACAGCGGTACCGAGGCGATCGAAGGCGCGATCAAAGCGGCAAAAAAATATGCATATATCAAGACAGGGCATGCAGATCACGAGATCATTGCCATGCGCAACTCTTTCCACGGGCGTTCGGTCGGAGCGCTCTCGGTGACAGGCACCGAGCATTACCGTGAGCCCTTTGAGCCGCTCATGGGCGGCGTGCGCTTTGCCGATTTCAACGACCTTGAAAGCGTAAAGGAGCAGGTGACCGAGAAAACCTGCGCGATCATCGTGGAGACGATCCAGGGAGAAGGCGGCATTCATCCCGCTACCAAGGAATTCCTGGAAGGGCTTCGCAGACTCTGCGATGAGAAGGACATCATCCTGATCTTTGACGAGATCCAGTGCGGTATGGGCAGAACCGGATTCTATTTTGCCTGGCAGGCATTTGACGTGCAGCCGGACATCATGACATGCGCAAAAGCGCTGGGCTGCGGGGTTCCGGTGGGCGCCTTTGTGCTGAACAAGAAGGCAGCTTCCGCATCTCTGGAGCCGGGCGACCATGGAACCACCTACGGCGGCAATCCCTTTGTGTGCGCGGCGGTGAGCAAAGTATTCGAGATCTTTGAGAGAGACATGATCCTGCTTCGAGTGCAGGAGCTGGCTCCTTATCTTGAAGAGCGCCTTGACACTCTGGCAGAAAAACACAGCTGTGTGGCCGAGCGAAGAGGAGCGGGATTTATGCAGGGACTGGAGCTCAAAGGCCTTCCGGTATCGGATGTGATAAAGAAGGCGCTGGAGAAAGGCCTTCTGGTGATCTCGGCCGGATCGAATGTGATCAGGCTGGTTCCGCCGCTCATCATTACCAGAGCGCAGATCGATGAGATGATTGACATCCTTGATGCATGTCTGCGATAATGAAAGTAAGATAACTTCGTGACACCGCCTGCGCATAAAAAATGCAAAGGTACATCAACATCAGGAAGGAGGGCTACATGTCTGTAAGAGATTCAACAGCAAAAAGATGGGCAGCCGCCCTTCTCGCGGCTGTGCTCACACTGGGAAATACACCTGCCGGTGCAGGGGAACTGCTGATTGAACCCGGACTGACCGGGGAACTTGCAGAAGAACAGAGAACAGAGGAGATCCTTGAGGAAGAGCCTTTCGCCGAAGAGTGGACCGCCGGTGACGGCGAAGCCGCTGACCTCTCGTTTGCGGAGGAACCCCTCGAAGCCTCGACGGATGAGCCTGCTTTGGAAGAGGAAGAACAGCTCGTCGAAGACGTACAGCTTTTTCCCGAAGATCTGAGCTCTGCGGATGCAGGGCTTGTTCCTGCAGAAGGACCGGACGAATTCCTTTCGGAGCCGGAGGAGCCGGAACAGGACATCCTGCCGACGGAAGAACCTGAGGGTGAACTGATCTTCGAAGAAGAGGAGACGAAGGAAGGGATCCGCTATATCAAGGGACGTCCCCTTACGGACGAAGAGAGGGCCGAGCAGATGGCGCCGCTGCAGGGGCTGTCCGAGCTGCCCGTAGTGCCGATGGATTACTCCGGAGAGGATCTTTCGGAAGGAACACTGCTTCGGGCAGGAGCAGCAGCAACCTACGATGCAAGAAAGGAAGGCCTGGTCACGGAAGTGAAGGACCAGGGACGGTATCTGGACTGCTGGGCTTATGCGCTCGCCTCCCAGATGGAAACTTCTGTCCTTTATCAGGAAGGGCTCTCTTTGGATCTGTCGGAGGAACATCTCGCTTATTTCTGTTTTAACAGACAGAATGACAGATTGAACAATACCCCGCAGGATTACAACAGTACCACGCTGGGAACCCACGGCGGCGGAAACACCACTATCGGTGCAATGCATCTGAGCACCCGGTCAGGTATGGCCCTCGAGGCTTCATATCCTGCGGGAGCGGCACCTTTCGATCCGGCCGCAGCCTACGACACGGCCGCTTTTATGCAGAACGCCGCTGTCTTCAGCAATAATAAAGTAAATAAGCTTTCGGCACGTGTAAACCGGATCAAGACGATGGTTTCGGTGTACAAGTCCGCAACAGGTCTGATCACGTTTTCTCAGACTGCCTACGGCGACATGGGAAACTATTACAACCCGGATACCGCTGCTTTCTGCAATCCGAAAGAAGGCGGGGTAAACCATGCGGTTACCATTGTAGGATGGGATGACAGCTACTCTAAGAATAACTTTATGGAATCGTGCGGTGTAAAGTCGGACGGAGCCTGGATCGTCAAAAACAGCTGGGGAAAATCATGGGGAGATGAAGGATACTTTTATATCTCCTATGAGGATATGTCGCTCTCCAATATTGTCTGTGCAAGTGCCATATCGGCGCCTGTCTACCCCAACAATTATTTTTATGACGGCGCATCGGGCGTTCAGGCCTATTACGTGGAATACGGTGACAGTATCGCCGCCGTGTTTAAAGCGAACGCAGGAGAAGGAATGTCGGAAACGCTGGGCGAGATCGTGACAGGTGCAGGCACCGACGGAGCTGCTTTCAGTGTGCAGGTCTATCTGGGACTGACCGATACGTCCGATCCGACGAGCGGAGTACCTGCTTACGACACACCGATTCAGATCAAACAGACTTACGTCGGCATACAGACCAACCCGGTCCCCGAGGTCGATATAGCTCCCGATACGTATTACTCGGTAGTCCTCACCAATACTACAACTAATGCCGATTCTACCGGAAAACGGATCTCATATTACTTTGAAAGTACGGTCGCCTATGAATGGTGCAGCTTTATCGCAGGCACCGCACCCGGACAGACATTTTACGGATCCGGCGGAGAATTCAGCGATTTGTCGACGGAAAAGAGCGCAGCACCGAGAATAAAAGCACATACAAAAACAAATGACTATGTCCCGTCCATGAATGTCGGAGAAACGACGGTCAAACTGGTTCAGGGAGATGAATACATCATTCCGGCAAACGCTTATCCCGAAATCTACAACGAACCCGGCTATGCGGTGACTGTGGGAGATGACAGCATCGTTTCGGCGGAGGGCCTTGTCATATCGGCGGATCGCCCCGGAATGACAACAGTAACGGTCTCCTGTTTAAGAGCGCCGAACCTTACTCAGCAGATCACATTTCTTGTGATACCGGCAGCACCTGCAGGACTGTCCGCATCCATGCTTACTTATAACAAAGTGTCCCTGTCCTGGCAGTCTGTTCCGGACTGTGACGGATATGCGGTTTACCGGCAGGAAGCGGGAGGCACGTCAAAGTGCAGGGGCTACGTAGTGGGAGAGAGCAAGGTCAAACACACGGATGTGGAGAATCCTTCCACCGGCACTTATCTTAAACCCGGGGTCAAATATAAGTACTATATCAGAGCGTACGCCATGATCGAAGGCACGCGGTATTACAGCGACCGCAGCGAAATAAAAGAAGTTGTCCCGCAGCTTGCCAAAGAGACGGATGTTGCGAGGACTTTTACCGGCAAGTACAGTACCGTAACGTACAATAAGATCGCCGGAGCGGACGGATACCGCATTTACAGGAGAATGAACGGCGGGGCCTGGAGCCTCAGGCACACGCGAACGAGCAATACGCCGGATGTGTTTACCGATTCGACGAACCTCCTCTTCCTCAACAGATACCAGTACAAGGTGGTTCCGTACCGCCTGATCGAAGGGAAGTATTACAACGGTCCGTATTCCGTGGGAAATTCGGTGATCACCTGCCCGGATACCACACGGATATCTTCGATCACGCCAAGGTCGAACGGTTTTAAAGTAACCTGGAATAAACAGGAAGACTGTTCGGGCTATTACATCTACCGAAAAGAAGGCAGCGGAGCATTTAAAAAAATTGTCACGATCGGTAACCCCGAGAAGAATTATCTTGTCGACAGCAAAGCATTAAAAAACAAAAATTACAGGTACTATGTGGTAAGCTATAAGAGACAGCCGTACGGTGAAGTAGTACTTGGAAAATATCTGCAGAGCAGTATCGTAAAAAGATAGTGTCTGAAAGATAAAAAGAGGAACGCCGGATGCGTTCCTCTTTTTTTAAATTATGCGGGAGATCAGTTGATCACGACACCTTTCTGCAGCATAACATTCGCGTAGACAGCTTTTTCGCCTGTCGCGATGATGCAGTATGCGGTTTTGGCTTCGTCATAGAAGGCAAAGCGCTCGATATTGCCTACAGCGTCGGCACCGCGCTCGTCATGTTTTGCAACGATCTCACGATAGGTGTTCCAGATGACCGGTGTTCCGACGGTATCGCCCTTCATTACTTCCATAAGTGTGACGGGCTTTTCGACATAAGTGTCGAGCGGGATGACGGTAAGGATGGCGTCGAGGATCTCGGGGACACCGTGGCCGTCAAGTCTTACGACCTTGCAGTTCTTTCCCATGGATTCTACGGGGAAGTTTCCGTCGGCGATGACGATGCGGTCGCTGTGGCCCATTTCACAAAGAACTTTGAGAAGCTCGGGGGATAAGATTTCGGGAATTCCTTTTAACATGATTTAATCTCCTTTCGGTTGCATTGATGCTGAAATGATTGTAATTGCTCATAACAGGCCGAAGCACTTGCTGCTGAGGCCGTACGAACATGATTCAACAAGCAAAAATCCCATCGCCGGAGGCGATTTGCATGGATTTTTGCCGTATCTGTTCAGGCCCTGAACAGATACGATTATACACCGAAAAAAGAAGAGGTGCAAGGTGAGTAAGGAGAAAATGGCTGCGGGGCGACGTGCCGGGGTGTGAATAACAAAAAATAATCGGCAGGATTTATTACGGACAGTGAAGGAGCGGGTGAATATGATGAAGAAATGTGCGTGTATTTTAAGAAGTGCTGCCGCAATGGTTTTGGCTTTGCTTTTTGCGGTTCCTGCGCAGGCGGGTCCGCTGTGTTATGATGACGAATATATCGGAGTCAGAAGCGGGGCATACAGAGAGGTCGGCGGAGAGCAGCAGCTGGACAGATTCGATCTGTATGACAGTGATGGAAAGCTCTGCGGCTCTGCTATGCATGGGTCTTACGGTGGTATTGTCACGGTGCCTAAAGGCATGATCATTGAAAGGTTTGAAGACGGAAAGGACAGATTTATCGATACGGACACATTTGAGATACTTTCCGAATACAAAAATGATTATAATGAATATACCGGCTATGCATCTGATTCGTTCTGCGTGTATTATAAAAAATTGAATACCCTTCAAATTAAGGATTTCAGAGGCAATGTGATCGCTGAGACATCGGTTCCGGAGACGCCGGGATTTGACAGGATGGAGCACACCGGATATATGAATATGTACCGGCCGGAAGGGGCATATGTCGTGCATCTGTATTTTAACGGTTCCGGCTTTAGTGAACCTGATATTATTAACTGTATTTGGAAGGACGGTGTATGGAAATTCAGCAGCGAACCCGGCTTTCCGGAAACTTTGAAAGGTGAGATAAAAGGGACGATCGGACAATACCTGCTGATCGGTGCGGAAACGGAGGATGAAACGGAGGATGATACAGAGGATGAAAAGGAGAGGTACCATGTCTGTACACAGGATGGTCTGATCATCATGAGAGATGTTCTGGCCGATCTGCCCGATACATGGGGAAGCTCTCTTAAGTATGTGGGATCGGAGCGTGTCCCGATCGATGGCGGACGTGTTTGCTTTGTCAGTTTACAGGACGGGAATACATTCCGTATTTTCGATGAAGAATTGAATGAAATAGCTGTGACGGATGAAGATATCAGTGAATTGTACACAAGAACCGGATATGCCGTGGGACTTCCGGCAGATGTGCTGGATGGCAGAGTCTGTGCAGGGACGCTTTCCTGCGGCGGAAAGACACTGCTGTATGCCCGGGAAGGCGATATGATTTATGTTGAAGGAGAAGACGGTTCGGCCGGCATCCCGCTTCCCCCGGATGAAGAACCGGTGCAGATGAACGACCGGTATATCCTCGCAAAAAACGGCACCGTACAGGTGAATGATGGATTCAGCGATTTTGAGACAGACATTTTGCACGTTTGGGACAGAGAGACAGGGGAGTGTGTCCTGGACAGTACCGATGTGAAAGATTTATGCCTGAAAACGGGGAACGACCCCGACAAACCGAGGAGCGATTCAAAAACAACCCTGGAACTTACCGTTGACGGAATTCTGGTAACTGTGGGATACCTTCCCGGTGCCGAATATACCGGCGATTTTTACGTGGCGGCAATACTGGATAATGAGCTGAATCTGACTTTCAGTACAAGGACCTCCAAACTTACGGCAGGGAGGAACCTTTCCTACTATTATGAGAGCGGTCCTTATGTCGGCCTGATCGATAAAAACGGCAATTGGCTGATAAAGCGGCTTCCTTATGCAGAGTAACACTATATATTAAAAGGGACATGTATCCGTCGAAATAAGGATTCTGCCCCGGCAGGAAAAAGATGAGTGATATGAATGAAAAGGCGGATAATAAGAAGAGCGCGGTTCCGGTGATGACAGATTCGGGACTCGCTCTGACAGACGGGGAGCTTGCCATCAGCGCGGATCTCACGCGCATGATCCCCAGACTGAGGCAGAGCAACCTGGAACGGGAACTGCTGGTCAAAGCGGCAAAAGTGAAAAAAACGACAAACAGTAATGCAGGTGAAGAGGACCGGATCCTCCGCGCGGTGGACGCAACAGCGGGTTTCGGGGAGGACTCGCTGCTTCTGGCGGCAGCCGGATTCTATGTGACGCTGTACGAGAAGGATCCCGTGATCGCGGATCTTCTGGAAGACAGCCTGATCCGTGCGGCGGAGATACCCGAGCTGAGTGAGGCGGTCGCCCGCATGCATCTGATCAAAGGGGACAGTATCGAGGGAATGCGGATCATGGGTGAGTGCCCCGATGTCATCCTCCTCGACCCGATGTTTCCGGAGCGGAGGAAAAGCGCGGCGGTCAAAAAGAAGTTCCAGCTGATCCATCAGATCGAAAAGCCCTGCGACAATGAGGAGGAACTCTTTGAGGCGGCGGTCTCGGCCTGTCCCAAAAAGCTGATCGTAAAACGCCCGACGAAAGGACCGTTTCTGGCAGGGCGTACACCTTCACATTCCCTGAAAGGAAAGGCCGTGAGGTACGATATTTACGTAAATCCGGGCATAAAAAGTCAAAAATAATATGATATAAGCCCTTTATCAGGAAAAAAACTATTGTAAAATTTCCGATATTTCGATAAAATAGGAAGTGATATGTATGAGCGCCGGCTGTCATATGCAGGAGGCAGACCGGTTAAATGAACAGTAATAAGACAGTGAACCGTTTTTTGTACCGTCCGTTTATATTTTCGATGATCTGCATGTGTGTCTTTTTTCCGTCGGGCTGTACTTCACGCACAGAGCGGTTTCTGGAAGAGAATACCGAAGCTTTCACCGCCGAAGAGCAGAGTGGCCGGGTCGAAGAAGACAGCACAGAAGAGACGGAGGGGGCAACTCCCGCCGTACCTTCCACGATCTATGTGGATGTGTGCGGACACGTAGCGTGTCCGGGTGTCTACACTTTTACGGAAGGCAGCAGAATATACGAAGCGATAGAAGCCGCCGGCGGATTCACCGAAGATGCGGCGGTCACCGCCGTCAACAGAGCGGATTTTCTGCGTGATGCCATGCAGCTCTACATTCCTTCCGTGGAGGAGTTTTACGGGAGCGGAGACATTCAGGCGGCGGACACAGCCGCGGCAGGGACAGCATCCGCATCCGATGACGGAACGATCGATCTGAACACGGCAGGCATGGATCAGCTGTGCACGCTGCCGGGGATCGGTGAATCAAAAGCATCGGCTATTCTGGCATACAGAGATAAATACGGACCGTTCTCGAGCGTCGAGGAACTGATGCAGGTGAACGGCATAAAAGAAGGTACATTTGCAAAGATCAAAGATCGCATTGCAGTTAGATAAGGAGACGTACATGGCGAAAAGAGTACTGGTAGTGGATGATGAGAAACTGATCGTCAAGGGCATCAGGTTCAGCCTCGAGCAGGATGGTATGGAAGTAGACTGTGCCTATGATGGTGAAGAAGCGGTCGAAATGGCAAAGGCAGGAAAGTATGATATCATTCTTCTTGACCTTATGCTTCCCAAGATGGACGGACTGGAGGTCTGCCAGCAGATCAGAGAATTCTCAAATGTTCCGGTCGTGATGCTCACCGCCAAGGGCGATGATATGGACAAGATCCTGGGCCTTGAGTACGGCGCGGACGACTATATCACCAAGCCTTTCAACATTCTTGAGGTGAAGGCGCGCATCAAAGCCATCATGCGCCGGGCCGGAAACGACCACGAAGAAAAAGAAAAATCCCGCACGCTTGAGGTGGGAGACCTTCGCATGGACTGCGAAGGCCGCAGAGTTTTCATCGCCGGAAAGGAGATCAACCTTACCGCGAAAGAATTTGACGTGCTTGAGCTTCTCGTCAACAACCCCAACAAGGTATACAGCCGTGAAAACCTGCTCAATATTGTCTGGGGCTACGAGTACCCGGGAGATGTGCGTACGGTCGATGTACATATCCGCCGTCTGCGTGAGAAGATCGAGACCAACCCAAGCGAGCCGAAATATGTGCACACCAAATGGGGCGTGGGCTATTATTTCCAGGCATAAAAAACTATCCGGAGTCAAGAGACGTCCTGTCCGGGAGCTTTACCTTCCGGACAGGGCGTTTGTCAGTTAACGGCATTTCCGGCAGCCTTTGACCGGAAACCATGGGGAACACAGGGATGAAAAAGCGAAAAAAGCTTGGCTTCTTCAGAAGCCTGAGATTCAGGATCATGACCATCCTGATCATACTGGGCATCGTGCCGAGTGTTGTGGTGGCAGGCGTTCTCATTTTGAATTATGAGAACCGTGCGCTCGCCAACCGCAGCGCGAACGTGCGCAAGCAGTGTGAGATCATAGGAAATCTTCTGATCCAGGAAAATTATATGAATGATACGGCCTCACCGATCGTCTCGACAAGGATCGAGCAGCTGGCCAACATCTACAGCGGCAGAGTCATTCTGGTCGACCGCAGTTTCCGCATCATCAAGGATACATACGGTACGGACGAGGGAAAAACCCTGATCTCGTCGATCGCCATACAATGCTTTAAGGGCGGGCAGACAAACGGGTACAACCGGGAGAGCCAGTATATCGAGCTGGCGGTTCCGGTAAAGAGCCCCGAGGTAAAGCAGGTTCAGGGCGTCATGCTTGTCTATGTGAGCGCCGACGAGATCAATGCCACGATCCGTGAGATGGAACAGAACAGTCTGCTGATCATCGGCATCAATATCGTGGTCGCTATCCTTCTGGGGCTTCTTCTTTCGCGGATGCTGGTAAAACCGCTGTCGAGGATCACAAAATCGATTGAGGACGTCACGGACGGATATCAGACCGAAGAGATCTCGGTGCAGGATTACACCGAAACGGCGCTGATCACAGATGCCTTCAACAAGATGCTGTCGAGGATGAAGCTGCTGGACGATTCCCGCCAGGAGTTTGTGTCGAACGTGTCGCATGAACTCAAAACACCGATGACTTCCATGAAGGTGCTGGCCGATTCGCTGGTGGGGCAGCGCGGACTCTCCGAGGATCTGTATCAGGAGTTTCTGAGTGACATTACGATGGAGATCGACCGCGAGAACAAGATCATCACAGACCTTCTGTCGCTGGTCAAGCTGGACAAGACCGCTTCGGATGTCACCATCACGCATGTGAGCATCAACCACATGCTCGAAGACATCATGAAGAGGCTGAGGCCGATTGCCGATCAGCGCAACATCGATCTTATTCTGGACAGCTTCAGGCAGGTCGAAGCCGATGTGGACGAGGTAAAATTCACCCTGGCGATAAGCAATCTGGTGGAGAACGGCATCAAGTACAACGTGGATGAAGGATGGGTGCGCGTGACACTCGACGCGGATCATAAGGACTTTTTCGTCACTGTCCAGGATTCCGGCATGGGCATCCCGGAGGATCAGATCGAGAGGATCTTCGAGCGTTTTTATCGTGTGGACAAATCACATTCGCGCGAGATCGGAGGCACCGGCCTGGGACTTTCGATCACCAGGAGCGCTATCGCGATGCACCACGGAAACATCAAGGTGGCCAGCAAGGAAGGAGAAGGAACCATATTTACGGTACGCATTCCTCTGTCCTACATTCCGGAGGAGGTGAACAAATGAAAGAGCGCGGATCGATGAGGTTGAAGTTTATACGCATCTTATGCTTTGCTGCTTTGCCCGCCCTCTGCATTTTGGCACCTGCAGGAACAGCACACAGCTCTTCCGGGGAACAGACTGAGGAGCAGAAGCAATATCAGATCTATTATATCGATAATTCCGAGACAAATCTGGGCAGTGAAAAGTACGAGCCGGAGAAAGATTCTGTAGATTATATCCTGCAGTATCTCATCGACAACTATAATACCGGGCACCGCGATGGCGCTGTGAGATATCTTCCCAACGATATCACCATCGAGACCTGGAGCATGGAAGACAATTCTCTCACATTAAACCTGTCGGAGGATTATCGTGAGCTGGGCATATCTCAGGAAATACTCACAAGGGCGGCTCTGGTAAAAACGTTCACACAGTTTCCGGAGATCCTGTTTGTGACCTGTACGGTGGATGGAGAAGAGATAACGGACGCCAGAGGCGAGCCGATCGGAAAGATGAGCGCGGACACTTTTGTGGAAGTGAACTCTCTCGACAAAGACGCCTACCGGTACGACACTTTCACCCTGTATTTCGCCGACGAGAAAGGCGAAAAGCTGGTACCCGAGACCAGAAGAGTATATTACCGCAGAAGCATCCCCAAGGCCAGGGTAGCTCTGGAGCAGCTGGCCAACGGGCCGATGGAGAAGGGAAATTATCCCTCCGTCTCGTCGGCAAGCACCCTTCTGAGTGTGGTCCTCGCGGATGGGATCTGCTACGCGGACTTTGCCCGGAACTTTACCGAAAATCTCCCCGAGGGCATCACACCCGAGCTGGCGGTATGGTCGGTGGCACATACACTGATCGCCAATACCCAGGTGTCTAAGGTGGAGATCATGATCGACGGCAAGAGCGAAGCGTCTTTCGGAGAGCTGGATCTTTATCAGTTTTTCAGCTGGAACGAAGATCTTTGCCCAATGCCGGATTAATCGCGGACAAAGCCGGAGATATACATGCGGTCATCCTTCCGGTAGACGGTGACCGCCCCGCTTTTCATAGTGTAATACACCACGCACCCTGCGCTTCGAAGCCTCTTTACGGCCTCCGGCGCAGGGTGTCCGTATGTGTTGGTCTCAGAGCATGAGATGACGGCGATCTCGGGCGACAGCGCTTCGAGAAAACCGGCGGAGGAGGAATAGCGGGAACCGTGGTGCGGAACTTTGAGATAGTCGATGTCACACAGCAGACCCTCCTGCAGCAGTTTATTTTCGGCCGCAGAACTGATATCACCGGGGAACAGCCCCTTAAAACCGCCATATTCCGCCAGCAGCACCGTTCCGTCGTCGTTCACATCGGAGACACGCGTACCCGCGCCGGGGGAAAGAATGCGGAAAGTAAGCCCGTGTGCCGAGAAAACGCTGCCCTGCGAGGCTCTCCCGACCTGCAGGCCTGCTTTTTCTGCCTTTTCCGCAAGTTCTGTCCACTGTCCGGGCGGGTCCGCCCAGTCGGGAAGAATCAGAGCCTCCGCCGTCACTTCGGTGAGCCCCTGCTGTATATATTCCAGAAGAGTATCGATTCCGCTGATATGATCCGCGTCTGTGTGGGTGACAAAGATGGCATCGATGTGCGAGATCCGCTGCGACTTGAGGTACGGCAGCAGCTGATACCGGGCTATATTGTTCTTGTTCGTGCTGCCCGAGTCGATCAGAAATGTTCTGTTCTCCGGGGTGCGGATGATGACACAGTCCCCCTGGCCGATGTCGAGGCAGGTGACGGAGAACAGCGGGAGAGGGCGAAAAGTGAGAAGAAAGATCGCGGAGACGGTGAAAAGTGGTGTGAGAACATAAGGAAAGAGAGAGGACGTGAGGATGCCTCTCTTTTTTCGTCTCTTCTTAAGAGCTGTACAGTAGCTGCACAGGCAGGTGAAAAGGACGAGAAAGAGGTAGTACAGCACGATCCGGACGCCGGAAGGCCGCCCTGTTATGACCGAGGTGAAAGGCAGCCGGGCCGAAAAGGCGGAAACCTGCCTGAGAGCGGCGAGCATCACTCTTCCCGGCATGGCAGAAATAAACCCTCCGAAAATGAAGAAAGCTCCAAGGATCATTGCGGCGGTGCCGCTCGTCAGTATCACAGCGGCAGCCGGAAGGGCCAAAAGATTCAGGAGAATGCCGCACAGGGAGACTTCGAAATAGAAATAGAGCGTGACCGGGAGCGTCATGAGAAGGATCGAGAAGGAAGCGAGAATGCTGCTTTTTACTTTGGTCAGGCAGCGGCCTGCTTTTGCGGAACGGTGTGATCCGGATCTGCCGGAATGTGAGAATGTACGGGTGAGGACAGGCAATATAAATCCGACACCGGCCGCGGCCGCAAAGGACATGAGAAAACCGCTGTCATACAGGCAGGCGGGTCTTTCGATAAGAAGGAGCATGGCGGCGAGTGCAAGAGCGCTCTGCATATCGTAGATCCGGCCGATGATCATACCGTACGATGAAATGAGGTACATGATGACCGCCCGCAGAGCGGAGATACCGTTGCCTGTCATCATGCCGTAGAGGATGATGAGCCCGAGGGGCAGCAGGACGGAGAGCTCAAGGGAGAGCCCGGCCTTTTTGAGCAGGTTTCGGAAAGCCGCACCCAGTATGCTGATATGCAGGCCTGAGATGGAAAGAATGTGCAGAATGCCGGTGACCTGAAACAGAAGGGAGGCTTCGTCGGAGAGTTCCCTGCGGTCCCCGAGTACCATCGCCCGGAAGAAGGGAGAATCACTTCCGGTGCAGTTGTCGAGGGCAGCGGAAAAAACGCTTTTAGCTTTTAAGAGCAGAGTGCGTATAAAGGAGTGTGACTTCGCTTCGGAGATGACGGATGCGTCTTCTACAGAGTAGTAGATGTTCCTCGCCGCGTAGTAGCTGCGGAAATCAAATTCCCCGGGGTTTCGCGGCCCTCCGATCGGCTCCGGATGTCCGGAAAGAATAAGGATCGTACCCGGAAGATATTCGATTTTTTCTTTCAGTGTGGCTTTGACGGAAGAAAGCGGATAAGATTTTTCGTCGAATAACAGATGTGCATCGGCCAGAACAAGGTCGGCAGAGTCTTCTTTTGTACGGACAGAGGAGATTTCGCCCGAGATGAGGACGGAAGGAAGAGAATCGATCTGCTCCCGGATCGAGCAGGGAAGGGGGTTGCCGCGGACAGCCGGCAGACCGAGCCGGCCGGCAGCGAAGCAGGCGAGCATGAACAGCAGGCACAGTACACACAGAGGGCGTTTGAACATAGAACCGCTCCTTTCGTTATGGGGTTCTTTTTATTATAGTAAAGCCCTGCAAATGTGTCCATAGGAAGGTTTGTCGAAACCGTGACTCGATCACTCATTGAGAAACCTCCCCATTGACCCGATTTAACAGGTCGGGTATAATAGATACACAGCAAATATATATTTGGGGAGAATTCAGGCTAGTGATGAAAGAGGATCTTAAAAAAGAATTAATGGAAAAAATCGCTTCGTACATCCCGGAAGGTGAAGTAAGCAGACGCAACTTCATCCCTCTGTATACCGACAAAGAGACGATGGATAAGGTGCTCGCCTTCTGGGCCGAGCCGTTCCGCGGTCAGGTAGATTACGTGGTCTCTCCCGAGACCCTCGGTTTCATCCCGGGAAGCATGCTGGCAAGAGAACTGGGTGTGGGCTTTATCGCTCTGCGAAAAGGAGAGGGGCATTTCCCCGAAGGGACAGAAGTGCTGAAAGCACCGTATATCGACCACCGCAACCAGGTACAATGCCTTGTCGGAATGAAAGAACTTCTTCCGGCCGGAGCAAAAGTGCTGATCGTGGACGATTATATCGAGACGGCCGCAACGATACAGAGCTGCATGGCGATCCTGGAGGATGCCGGAGCACAGATAAGCGGAACAGCCGCGCTGGGTGTCTGCTACAGATCGGTGACAAAAGAGATGATCGATTCGGGGCAGGTAAGATACATTCACTGTGTGAAAACGGAAGAATAAGAAG